>NZ_JBFAET010000007.1:0-133771 GCF_040642095.1 Streptomyces sp. NPDC020362 | reverse complement strand
GATGGGGCGCCGGTGCGAGCTGCCGCAGCAGGCTGTCGGCCGTGGCGGCGACGGAGACGGTGTGGCCGTCGTGCTCCAGGGCGCGCTTGAGGACGCCGCGGACCGCCGCGTCGTCTTCACACACCATGATGAAAGCCACGTGCTGACCCTAGATACTCCCGTCCCAATTCTCTATCTTCCCTGGTCAGCCGCCTGACGTTCGGTAGCAGACCGCCGGTGCCGCACGGCCCTGTCCTGTCATGAAGCCGCGAAGTCGGGCGCGAGAGGTCGCGGGCTGGGGTGGCGTGAAGACGACAGGCCGCGAACCCGGTTTTGTTGATCGATCACTCATCGGTCTCGGAACGGGCTGTTCGCAGTACGTTGTTCCTAGCGCGCATGATGGCGGTCCCAGATCCGTGGTGGCGAGGATCTGGGACCGTATTGACCGTTTTCGGACCGCAGCCAGCGTGTCCTATCTGACCTGGACACTTACGGCTGAGCGTTTCAGTGCTGGTTGGGCTGCCTGCGTCTCATCGCCTCGGCCATCTGCTGACGGGCGACGTACAGCGCCGTATCCAGTCGGCGGGTGCCAGTGAGCAGGCACAGTGTGTGGGTCGCATCTTCAAGCCGTCGGGCGGTCTCGGCGCTGTGGTCGACCGCCAGGCGACGCCTCAGCGTTTCGCATCGTTCGACCAGCTCTCGCAAGTGCGGAGGATACGCCATGGCCAAGACCACCTCCCATGCGGACCCGCCCGCATCGATCGCTCTTCGCCCATACGGTCGCAGCCATCGACGCCTGTCGCATCCTGGGAACAGGCTGCGACAGCTAGCGCGCACCGGTGTCCTGCCGGTTCCCGGCGTTGGGCCGAGGTCCGCGATGTTCTAGGCAATAGAACGCAACGCCGTGGAAGGCCGGACCCGTACGACTCGGTTGGCGGCTGTCTTCTGGAGCAGGCCGTAGGCGAGGACCGGGAGCAGTAGGTGTGGTTTGTCGGGGAGCACGGCGGTGATCAGTACGGCGCTGGCGCTGCTGTTGTTCATTCCGCAGGCGAGGGTGAGCGATGAAGCGGCGGGCGGATCCAGCCGCAGCAGCCGCGCCGCGCAGCGGCCGAGCACGAACGACAGCTGGCAGACCAGTGCCGCCACGACCAGCGCGGCGCCCAGCAGCAGCGGGCGTGGCCGAGCGACGAAGGAGCCGAGGGCGCCGCTGGCATTGACGTACGTCAGGACCAGCGAGCCGGCCAGGGCTGCAGGCACGACTGCGCCCAGCACCCGGCCGCGCAACGACGCGGGCAGGGCGAGCCGGACCAGGATGCCCGCCGCGCAGGGCAGCACCACGCCGACGAAGGTGAAGCCGCCGCCCGCAGTGTGGACACTCGCGGCGAGCGAGCCGGCATAGCCGCCACTGAGCAGCGGAGACAGCAGCTCGATCACGAGCGGTGTGGTGAGTGGGCTGATGAGGGTGGAGGCGAGGACCAGGCCGACCATGGTCGGCTGGTCGCCGTCGCCCTTGCCGGTCCACACCGTGGCGCCGGCCGCCACGGGCATCGCCACGATCAGGATCATCGCGGTGACCAGCCCGCTGCCGCCGTCGGAGTCGGGCGAGGCGTGCAGCAGGACCGCGACGAGCGGGATGACCAGCAACGGGATCGCCAGGTGCAGCGCGAGCCCGGCGAGCAGTGCACTCGGGCGCCGCAGGACTCGGCCCAGCTCACGGACGGGGACTTGGAGTCCGGATGAGAACAGCACCAGCCACAGCAGGCATGGTGCGGTGGACACCGGCAGTCGGATCAGCGGTCCGAGCGGCACTGCGTGGGAGTGGCGCAGCCACAGGCCGGGGCCCGGCATGAGCAGGGCTGCGGCGTAGGACAGGACGACGGCCCGGCCCAGACGGCGCCGCAGCCAGGCGGTCGCGCGGTCAGTGGGCGTCGGGGTGACGGTGGGCGCGGGTGCGTGCATGGCGGTCTTCTTCCGTCGCGGGGGCAGGGGCGGGACGGAAGACCGCTATGCGGAGACCATGTGCGTGCGTGTGCATGGAGCCATGGTGCGCGCACGGAACGGGCGGGGCGGGTGATCCACGGCGGCAGTCAGGATGTGTTCAGGCACCCGGTGCCACGGTCGGGCAGCATGGCATACGAGACATCTGATGATCTGGTGCTTGAGGAGGTCGGCCAGGCAGCCCTTTCCCGTCACCGGCTGCGCTGGAACAAGGTGCCCGAGATCACCTTCTGCTTCTGGGTGATCAAGGTGCTGTGCACCCAGGTCGGCGAGACCGCCGCCAACCTCCTGAACAAGAAGGCCGGCCTCGGGCTGACCGGAGTCTCGCTGCTGATGAGCGCGCTGCTCACCGTCGTCCTGGTGGTGCAGTTCCGCACAAAGGGCTACCGCCCGGGCCTGTACTGGCCCGCCGTCGCCCTGATCAGCGTCGTCGGAACCCTGGTCAGCGACAATCTCACCGACAGCATGGGCGTGGCGCTGGAGACCACCACCACGGTCTTCGCGATCGCCCTAGTGATCGTCTTCGCCCTCTGGTACCGCACCGAGCGCACCCTGTCGATCCACCACATCGACACCACCCGACGTGAGGCGTTCTACTGGCTCGCCGTCCTGGTCACCTTCGCGCTCGGCACCTCCGCCTGCGACCTGGTCGCCGAGGAGATAAACCTCAGCTACTGGGTGTCGGCCGTGCTCTTCGCCGCGGCCATCGCCGCGATCGCCCTCGCCTGGTTCTCCCTCGACCTGAACGCCGTCTGGAGCTTCTGGATCGCCTACATCCTCACCCGGCCCCTCGGTGCCTCGGTGGGCGACTACCTCTCCCAGCCCACCGGCGACGGCGGCTTGGGCCTGGGAACCGTCGTCACCAGCGTGCTGTTCCTGGCGGTCATCCTCGGCCTGGTCGTGTACCTCTCGGTCACCCGCAATGACATCGCCGCACCCGAGCAGGCACGGGTACCCGTAGCCTGAGCCACCACAATCCAGACCGCACCATGCAACGCTGCCGGTGCCCCGGCCCGATCCGGACGAATCTGAGGAGCTGGACACCCACGCTGACGAGGGCGAAAAGCCCCTGTCATGCACGGCGGCCTCCGGCGCCGGGCAGGAACGAGGGTCGCCAGCACGAGAGGCTGCACTGCGTTCAGCCATCGAGGCCGCCAGATGGCGATGAGCGCATGTAAGTTCCGTGATCACTGTGTTTCTTGGGATGTCGGGTGCTTTGACTAGGTTCGGTCAAGGGGTGCTGAAATCCTGGGCGGGCTGCGGTTGAGGGGTCACACTCGGTTGCGGGAGGGGGATCGCGTGCGGTGGCCCGTTGGCCGCCGGGGCGTTCCGAGGTGTCGCGCTGCCCTGGGGAGGGCGGCGGGCTGATCGGTGGGGGGATGTATGACGCAGTCGCTTCCGGGGCAGCGCCCTGCTCACGAGCGGGCGGTCGGCGGACGCGGAGGGCTCTCAGTGGTGGTGGTCGGCGCTGGCCCGTACGGCTTGTCGGTGGCCGCTCATCTGCGGGCTGCCGGGGTTCCAGTGCGGATCTTCGGGGAGGTGATGGGCAGTTGGCGGCATGCCATGGCCACGGGGATGTTCCTGAAGTCGACCCCGGATGCCACCGACCTGTCTGCACCCGAGCCGGGTGGACGGCTGGCGGACTTCCGCAGGGTGCACGGTGAGTCGGAGTTGACGGAACTGACGCCGATCCCGTGCGACGTGTTCGTGCGCTACGGGCAGTGGTTCCAGAAGCGGTACGTCGGTGACGTGGAACCGGCCAGGGTCGTCTGCGTCGACCGCGGCCCAAGCTCTTCCGGGTTCGCCGTGAGACTCGACGACGGCCGGCAGCTGACGGCGGCGGCCGTCGTGGTGGCGACCGGATTGAACGGACTGGCGTACATACCGAAGGAGTTGCTGCGCCTCGGGCCGGACGGAGCGGGAGCCGGGGCCCTGGTGTCGCACACCAGCCACCACAGCGACCTGTCGCGGTATGCCGGACAGCGGATCGCCGTCGTCGGGGGAGGCCAGTCCGCACTGGAGAGCGCCGCGCTGCTGCATGAGGCCGGAGCCCACGTGCAGGTGCTCGTGCGCGAGCGGCGAGTTCTGTGGGGGTCGGTTCCGCAGCCGACCCGGCCTTGGCCGCAGCGGCTCGCGCAGCCCGCCTCACCCCTGGGGACGGGCTGGACACTCGCCGCGGTCTGCCGGGCACCAGGCGGGGTGCGGCGGCTCCCCGCTTCCGCCCGGCTGCTGTTGTTCCGCCGGGCGCTGGGGCCCTCCGGCGGCTGGTGGCTGCGCGACCGGGTCGAGGATGTCGTGCCGGTGCGCACCTCGTCCCGCGTCACCCGCGCCGAGGCATCCGGCTCCACTGCCCGGCTGGAACTCACCTGGCCGGGCGGTTCGGAGGTTCTGGCTGTTGACCACGTGCTGGCCGCCACCGGTTACCGCCTCGATATCGACGCGCTTGCGTTTCTCGCTCCTACGCTACGGCGGCACGTTGTCTGCGTGCCCGGCTCCAAGGCCCCTCAGCTGACCGGGGCGTTCGAAACATCCGTGCCTGGTCTGTACGTCGCTGGTTCGCTGGCCGCCCCGACGTTCGGCCCTATGATGCGCTTCGTCGCCGGAACGGAGTACGCCGCCGCTCGCGTTGCCCGTGATGCCGCCCGATGGGTCGTCGCTCCATGAGCGTGGAGTGGTCTCCACGGAAAAGGGGGGAGCGGAACAGTGGGAGGATTGTCAGCGTGACGGCAAGTACCAGTGACATCGAGAAGGCGGCCGGGGTGTTGCGCGCCGGCGGCCTGGTGGCCCTCCCGACCGAGACCGTCTACGGTCTGGGCGCCAACGCCGAGGACCCCGCCGCGGTCACCCGCATTTTCCAGGTCAAGGGGCGTCCGCCCTCCCACCCGCTGATCGTCCACATCGGCGGCGCGGAGCAGCTGGACGACTGGGTCGAGGGCGTGCCCTCGGCGGCGCGGCTGCTGGCCGAACACTTCTGGCCGGGGCCGCTCACGCTGGTGTTGCGGCGCGGTCCCCGGGTGCCCCTCGAAGCGACGGGTGGCCTGGAGACGGTGGCCGTGCGCGTGCCCGATCACCCAGTGGCACTCGCGCTGCTGTCGGCCTTCGGTGGCGGTGTCACGGCCCCGTCCGCCAACCGCTTCGGCCAGGTCAGCCCCACCAGCGCCGACCACGTGCGGGCCGAGCTCGGCGAGGCGGTCGACTTCGTGCTGGACGGCGGCCCCTGCGAGGTCGGTGTCGAGTCGACCATCGTCGACGTCACGGGCGAGATTCCGAGCATCCTCCGGCCCGGCGGAGTGACACGCGAGGACCTCGAAGCGGTGGTGGGGCACCCGCTTGCAGTCCACTCCACCAGCCGCGTCCGGGTGCCGGGACAGCATCCGTCCCACTACGCGCCGCGCGCACGGGTCGTCCTCGTCGAGCCCGAGAAGGTCGTCGCCGAAGCGGAGCTCGCCCAGGAGCAGGGGCACCAGGTGGGCGTCCTTCTTCCCCTCGCCTTCACCGACGCCCCGGTGAAGGCGCACGCCGTGGTGACGGTCCCCGCTGCGATGGCCGCCTACGCGCGCGGCCTGTACGGGTTCCTGCGCGAACTCGACCAGCAGGGGTGCGACCTCATCGTCGCGTCCTTGCCTGCGGAGGAGGGCCTGGGACTCGCGATCGCCAACCGGCTCCGCCGCGCCGCGGGGCCCCGGCCCTCCTCGGTCCCCGGCCTCCAGCAGCACTGAACACCGGGCTGGCCGGCAGCGGGTTTCACCGTGTGGGGGCGGCAGCCCTGCTCAGGCCGTGGGAGGCGACCAGTTGTGCACTGCCGTCGGCCAGGCGGTAGGACAGACCCACCACGGCAAGTCGGCCGGCGGCCACTCGCTCGGCCAGCACGCGGGAGCGTTCCAGCAGCAGATCGACGGTGAGCCTTATGTGCTCGGCCAGGATCTCCTCGGGCTGCTCGCGTCCGGCGGCACGGGCCGCCAGCACACTCGGGGTCACCCGCTCGACAACGTCACGGACGAAACCGGCGGGCACCCGGCCGCCGTCGGCGGCGGCCCGGGCAGCTGCGACGGCCCCGCACGAGTCATGCCCCAGCACCACGACCAGCGGGCAGCCCAGCACACTCACGCCGTACTCGATACTCCCCAGCGTCTCCGCGCCGACGACATGCCCGGCGTTGCGCACCACGAACAGATCCCCGAGCCCCCGGTCGAAGATGATCTCGGCGGCCAGCCGGGAATCGGAGCAGCCGAACAGCACCGCGAAGGGATTCTGAGCCGGGGCGGTCTCGGCGCGGCGTGCGGAGTCCTGGTTGGGGTGCTCGGGCGAGCCGGTGACGAACCGGTGGTTGCCTGCCAGCAGCATCTCGAAGGCATCATCGGGAGTCGGCGTCAGGGTCTCAGTCATGGCGGAAGGCTACGGCCGACCCCGCCAAATCGCACGGCCGGGTTCACGGATGGCGGCCTGCGCTCCCTCCGCGGCCTGCACTCCCGGACACCAGGCGGTGTCGCTCTCGGTGGGCCTCCTCGGTGCGCTGACAGCTGCTCCGCCCAGAACGGCCCGCCGATCCTGGGACACCACACAGCGAGAGGGCCCCGGCCAGGGCGACAGCCGGATCGGGGTACGCAGGCGCCACCCCCGCTGCCCATGGGGAGCTCGGCGGGCGCGGCAGCTGGGCCTTTCGTAGATTGAGGAGGGAGCAACTCGCAGGGACATACGTGTGACGGCACCGGAGATCGACTACACGGCGGTGTTCGCCGTCCTTCCGAGCCCGTGCCTGATGCTGGGCACGGACCTGGTGATCGCCGCTGCCAACCCGGCCTTCTGCGAGGGGACCGGGCGGAGTCGGGCCGAGCTGGTCGGGCAGTACCTCTTCGACGTCTTCCCGGACAACCCCGCCGCCCCGGAGGCCGACGGGGTGGAGACGCTGAAAGCCTCGCTGCACCGGGTGCTGTCCTCCGGTCAGACCGATCACATGGCGCTGCAGAGGTACGACATCCCGGTCGCCGGCAACCCCGAGGTGTTCAAGGAGCGGTGGTGGACCGCGATCAACGTGCCCGTCCTCGGCCCCGACGGCAAGGTCGTCTGGATCCTCCACCGGTCCGAGGACATGACCGACGTCGTCCGCGCCCGCCGCACCGCGCTTGAGCCCTCGGTCAGCCCCGGCAGAGAAGCGGCCATGGAAGCCGAGCTGTACGCCCGGGCCCGGCAGCTGCAACAGCTCAACGAGGAACTGCAACAGGCGCACGCCCGGGAACGGCGCATCGCCGTCGCCCTGCAGGAAACCATGCTCCACACCCCGGACCTGGCCCGGCACCCGGACATTGCCGTGCGCTACCTGCCCGCCGTCGGAGCGCTGAATGTGTGTGGTGACTGGTACGACGCGGTCGACCTGCCCGCGGGCCGCTTCGCCGTCGCGGTCGGTGACGTGGTCGGCCACGGGCTGATAGCCGCCACCGTCATGGGCAGGCTGCGCAGCGCGCTGAGCGCCGCCACCCGCACCGTCCACGGCCCCGCCCAGGCACTGGAGGTCCTGGGGCTCTACGCCCGCTCGGTCGAGGGAGCACTGGCCGCCACCGCCGTCCAGGTACTGGTCGACTGCCACAGCCATCTGCTCATCTACAGCAGCGCCGGCCACCCCCCACCCGTCCTGCTGCACCCTAACGGCTCCTGCGACCTGCTCGACCAGGCCACCGACCCACCGCTGGGCGCCCGCCCCGAACACGTCCCCCGCCCCCAGGCCACCACCACCTACACCCCCGGGGACACCCTGATCCTCTACACCGACGGCCTAATCGAACGCCGCGGCGAGGACATCGACACCGGTCTTGACCGCCTGACCTACATGCTCGCCACCTGCACCGGGTTCGGCCCGGAACACCTCGCCGACGCCCTCCTGGCCGGCCTGGGCCTTGCCAGCGGCGCCACGGACGACATCGCCATGGTCGTCGTCCGCCTGGCCGCAACGACCCGACCGCCCTGACCAGGAGACAGTGCTGGAGATCGTGACGGCCGTGTGCTGGAGCTTCGCTGTTCACTGCGCACCGGGAGCAAACGGATCTCGGCCGCCCTCATGCCGACCGAGACCTGGGCGTGACGCGGCCGGTCGGCCGATGACTTGGTCAAATGCCAGGTCAGCATGGGCAGCCGAGGGGCCGGCCGCGCCTCGGGGAGCACAACCGGCCTAGCCGCATTCCTTCCCCGTCTCTCAGCCGGACACGCCCATCGCGATCACCCGGTCACGGTCAGTCGCAGGCCGGCGATCGTGACAAGTCTGCCGGCCAGTGCGGCGAAGGGGCTATCTGTGGTCCCAAGCGCTCCAGCTTGTCTTTCGAAGCAGGCACGCCCAGCCCTGGATCCGGCGCGCCTGACTCACAGCACCTGGTGGCCGCCAGGGTCTCCGCCGGGGTCATCGACGAGGACGACAGCCGCCGTGATCCGCTTGCCCACCGGTTCGCGGTGGACAGCGAAGCTCCGGCACACCGCCATGACAATCTCCAAACCGTGCTGACCGATCCGCTCGGGGTCCGCTGCCAGCACCGACGGCAGCATCGTGCTGCTGTCCCACACACTGACCTCGACGGTTCCCTCCTCGACCTCGAGCGTCAGCAAGCAGGGGCCAGGCGCGTACTTGCGGGCATTGGTCACCAGTTCGCTCACCACCAGCTGGACCATGCCCATCGCTCGGCCGGAAACCGGTAGCCCATGCACGGCCCGCAGCTTCACGAGGAACGACCGGGCCAGGTCACGGGCTTCGGCGATCTCCTCACTGCCCTCGAACGCCGCAGCCACCGATGCCGGCCTGGCGACCAGCGACTCTCTGCCGCCGCCTTCCGTCGCCTCGTCCATCCTGCCGCCTCACGCTGACCCCGCCGACTTACAGCACATACCCCCTCAACCCCGCCACAGGCACGACCACTCGGCGGATAGTCTCGACGGCATCTCTTCAGATTCCGGGCGAGACGGATGGGCAAGCGTTGTGGATGATCTTCCATCGGTCGAGACGACCGTGTCGGGCACCTGCCTGGTCGCGAAGGTGCGCGGGGTCATGGACTATGTCTCGCGGCTTGAGCTGAGCGGGCAGCTGACGCAGGTGATCGAGCGCGCGGAACGGGGCGTCGTGCTGGACTTGGCGGATGCGCCGTTCTGCGACTCGGCGGGGTTGAACGTGCTGCTGGGAGCCCGCCGTGAGGCAGAAAGGGCTGCCGTGGTGCTGGTCCTGGCCTGCGTCCCGGACAAGTTGCACCGGGTCCTGGAGATGACCGGAGCCGATCAGGTCCTGCGGGTCTTTGCGACCGTCGCGGAGGCCGAGGCCGCCCTGAGTAACTGACGGCACCCTGCATGAGTCCGCCTTCATGCGCGACGGCGTCCCCATCGTCTTCGCTCTGCCCGGCTTCCCCTGCAAGTCCATCCCCAACCCGGCCAAGGTCCTCGGTCACCTCCACGACCAGGGCGAACGCCTCTCCCCGGCCTTCCTGAACACCCTGTGCACCCAGATCGAGCGGATCCCCCCGGTGTCCGCCTGATCGTCTGCGGGACGGCCACGTCTTCGGCGACCTCATCGACGTTCCCGACGACCACATTGACGCCTACGCCGACGTCCTGGCCCCTGCTCCGGGTCGCGCAGGGCCACGCTGACGCCGTGCTGCCCTACTTCCACCCATCCAGCGATACCTGAGGGCCACCAGCGAGATAGCGGTGGAGGGCGCTCGCGGTGGTGTCCACGAACTCCTCTGGGAGGACATCGGCGTCGACCCAGCAGACCTGAGCGTGCTTGCGAGGTTCGCGGTTCTCCGGTTCGCCGGTCCATTCCTGCGCGGCGAAGACGACGGTGAGAAAGCCGTTGGGTGCCTCGACACCCCAGGCGCCATGGATGATGTGGGCGACCTTCATGGACTGCGGCTTCACAGTCAGGCCGGTCTCCTCGTACAGCTCGCGTACGGCGGTCTCGGTAATCGGCTCACCGGGCTCGCTCTTACCGACAGGCAGGTCCCACATGCCCTGGGCGAACTTGGCGTTCTGGCTGCGCTGGAGGAGGACGACGCGGTTGGTGGCCTTGTCGTGGACGATGACAGCGGCGACCAGCAAGGTCATGGAATCGAGGGCGGGCTTGAGGGCTTTGGGCTGGTCGTTGGTTGTCCGTTGAGCCACTCTCAGGCCGTCCTCTCATATGTCGTCTCCAAGTACTCCTTCACCGGGCCCGCCAGCTCCCTATAGAACGGCGTACGGTCGGCTGCCTGAAGGATCTGGGCGCAGACAGTCAGTTCTGCCACGCGTGCGGCCCGGGTGTTGAGGATGTGGGAGAAGGTCTCGCGGACGCGGGCGGCCGTGACGGGGGTGTGGAGGGAGTAGAGGTAGAGCTGGGCGGCATCGAAGGCGACTGGGGCTCGCCCCCAGCCTTCCCAGTCGAGGATCGTGAGGTCCGGGCCCCCGAGATTCGACCAGTGGAAATCGCCGTGGGCGGTGGACCACTCGATCTGACCGACATCGCAGCCCGTGTATTCGGGAACCGCTCGGCGGATGTACTCCTCGCGTACGGCGATGCGTTCGGTGGGGGTTTCGGCAAGGTAGTCGAGTGCGTTCCGCAGCTTCGCCCACCATGCCTCGGGGAGGGCCGGGTCGTGTTCGAGGACCGGTGAGCGAGAGATGACGGTGGCGTCCGTGTGCTGATACAGCTCCGCCCGGTACGCCCAGCCAGCGTCCTGCCAGTCGTGGACTTCATGGAGGACAGGACGGGGGATCGCGGGAGGAAGCAGCTCCTGTGCGGTCTTCGGGCCGTCCCAGAGTTTTCCGTGTGCCTTGTCGGGGCGTTCCGCGACGACGCGGAGCCAGCCGGCGCCCTGCGCGCTGGTCACGGCGCCGGAGAGGGTCCGGCCGGCGTAGCCCCAGATGGGTTCCTCGGCAAGGTCGGTCAGCATGAGAGTGGCGCACGCAGAGGCCCTGGCGGCACGCATGCGCTGGGCGGTGGCGTCGTCAGGCGCCGAGAACATCGATCACCTCGTGCAGGGTCTTGTCCGGGAGCGGGGGCAAAGCAAGGACGTGCTGGGCGGCCTCCCAGTGTTGCGCGTTCCCGGACCCCAGGAGGACGTGATTCACCCCTGGGGTGGACGCGGTGACACGCAGGGCGGCCCCGGTCGGGGTGGTGCCTGGGTCGATGAGTTGGGCGAGTTCGTCCGTGACCATGGCCGGGAGCTCTCCGCCATGCAGGGGGGCGGAAATGAACGTGTCCACGTCGGCTGCGGTTGCCTCAGCCAGTGGGCCGGTGCCCTCCAGGGCCTGGACGACCGGGTTGAGCATGACCAGTGAGACGGGGAGCTGGATGGCGGACAGGTGATGGCCGGCGCCTCCACAGCTGGTGGCGATGTCGAGGAGGTCAGCGACGCTGAAGACACCGTCGAAGCCGGTCCAGGTGGCGACGCCGTAGCCTCCGATCCGCCCGGCATGGGCCTCGGCTTCGAGAGCGGTGAAGGCGCCGGTGATGGCGTCGTGAGGGCGGTCGGCTCGCTCGGGATTGTGAAGAAAGACGATGTCCGGCACACGGCCCAGTTCTGCCGCGTTGCAGCGACTCTGCCAAGCGACATACCTCTGGGTGAGGCAGTGGCCCGAAGCGGCTTCGGCCGACGTGAGGACTCCGGCGCGACAGGCGGCTGCCGCAATGTCGGAGGTGAAGAATCCGACCTTCGTCGACACACGCAGACCAGGGTTCCCAGCGAGCACGGGCTGGAGCCGGGCCTGGGCTCGGCCGTTGTGGTAGTTGGGGGCGGTGTCGATCCAGGACGCCCCGCAGGCGACCGCGGCGACGGCCGCCTGCGGGATGTCCCGGCACCGGTACGTTCCCAGTGCGAGGTCGGGGCTCACGGCTCGCTCACCGCCGCGACGTTTGCGTGGACCAGTTCCGTCACGAGCACGGCGACTTGTCCGACCGTGAGGCCGCTCGTTTCCGCGAGGAGCCCCAGCGGCACCGAGGCGCCGTCGAGGAGCGGGGACAGCACAGCGCGTACGGGCGGAGCGAACGTCCACTCTTCGCCGCCGGCGAGGAGCACGACCTGGTCCTGATCGTTCTCGGTGAGCTGAGCTCGGGCTGTGGTGAGCCGGACATGCAGGTCGTTGAGCGCCGGTACGGCGTCGAGGAAGGGCAGTGACGGCATGGGGCGGCCCGGTTCGATGCCGTCCCTGGCGGTGAGGAAGTCTGCGATCGCGCCGTCGTGGAGAGCGTCCGTGACTTCCTTGCGGAGGAGTTCGAGGTAGGCGGCCTGTTCCTGCGGCGGGGCGAAGACGGGCAGGTGCGCCCGTACGGTTTCCGAGGTCCGCAGCCGGTCCGAGAGCCAGCCCAGCAGATCGGCGCCGGTGGTTGTCTGGAGTCCGCACGTCAGGTGCAGGGAGCGGCCCTCGGTGGCCGCCACCGCGTGCCACCAGCCCCGGGGCAGGTACAGAATGTCGCCGGCACGCAGGACGATCTCTTCGACGGGCTCGTCTGCCGGAGGTTCCGGAACCTCGGTGTCACGGTGCAGCGGGTTGATCCGGGTCGGACCGTACAGACGCCACCGCTTGGCTCCTTCGAGCTGGACCACGATGACGTCGTGATCGTCCCAGTGGGTGCCAAAGCCCTCCGTCGCCGTCCAGGAGACGTACACGTTGATCTGGACACGGCCCCGGAAGACCGCTTCGAGGGCCTGTGCCAAGCGTTCGGCGGGCTGGTGGAGTTCATCCACGGCGTCCAGGACCAGTGAGGCACCGTCGCGGAGCTGGCCGTGCAGCCGCGATGGCTGGATGCGCTGCCACACCACGTTCCTGCGGGTAGGGACAGCGGTGGCGTAGCGCTGCCACGGGATGAGGTCCCCGTCGCGGTGGAGACGCAGGCGAGGCGGTTCCAGGCGGCCCCGGCCGATGACGGTGTTGAGGTCGTCCCACGTCAGGACGGACGAGAAGTCGGCGACGCTGCGCCAGATGCGGTAGGTGCGGCCGAAGGCCCCGGCGGGGAAGTCCCCACCGAGGCATTCGACCACCTTCGAGAAGGCGGTCACTTCTGCCGGCTCCGCTCAGTCGTTGGTGTCGGAGACACCGGTCGAGCCGCCGTCGGAGGGCTGCTCGGCACGGGAGCGGGCGGCGGCGATGGACTTCCGGGAGACGATCAGCCCGTCCTCGGCAGGCTCCATGACGACGTTCTCGGGCATCGTGCACTCCTGTTCTCTCGGCTTCCTCCCACTCAGCCAGAGCGAGAGGTCTTGGCCAGATCCGCTGTGCCGGGTGCAGCCAGCGGATTGGAGCGGCGCCCGCCCACCTGGTGAGACGAGGGGTCGCCGTACCGCCCGGGGCTGTCCTTCGGTACACCGGGCGGAGTCTGTGGGGGCTACAAGGAGGCCCGCAGGCCCTCCAGGACGAGCGAAATCAGCGCGGTGTCCAGCTCGGTGGCCTCGGCGGCGGCTCGCCCATCGGCGTGCCACTCAGCGAGTCGTTCGCGCCACGCGTCCTCGGCGCGCATGACTTCGGTGCGGATATCTGCCAGCGCCAGATCGGCTTCCGTGCGCAGCCGTACGAGGTCGGCGGGTGTCAGGCGCAGGGTGCGGACGGTGATCGCGCCCTCCGTGCGGCGCGGCACTGCCAGCTCCACACATCGCTCCGGATCGACAACGCCCGCCAGCTCGTCTTCGGCCAGCAGCCGCAAGGTCAGCATGCCGGCACCGCCAGCTCCGCCCAGACGGTCTTGCCCCAGCGCTTTCGGTCGTAGCCCCACCGGTATGACAGCGCGTCGATCAATACCAGGCCACGACCAGTCTCATCACCGCCGACGACCGGACCCATTTCCGGCAGGGCGTGGAATTTGTCGGTGACGCCGATCCGTACGAGATCGTTCGTGACGCGCCGAACGGACACCCGAATCAGACGGCACGGAGTGTGGCGGACTGCGTTGCCCACCAGCTCGGAGACGATCAGCGTGCCCACATCGGACATCTCGCCTATGCCCCAGGAGTTCAGCGCGGCCGACACGAGCCGCCGGGCGCGGCGGGCCGTCTCGGGCTCGCAGGGGAGGGTTTCGGTGTAACCGGCCGATCCGACTGTGGTGGGTCTCGTCATGACGCTCACGGGGTCGTCTCCTCGGGGCTGGGAACGTCCCGCTCGCAACGGGGGTACGAGCGGGACTCTCCTCCACTGCCGCCGAGAGGGGCCTGGCCTGCCCGGCGACGCCAACGACCGTACGCAGAGCCGGAGTTTTGCCTCAACGAAATTGCGGGGAATTGCGCAACGTCATCCGAGGGAGTCGATCGCCGCGTCGATCAAGGCGCGGGCGGCGTTGCCGTGGACGGCCATCTTCGTCAGCTCCCCGAACGCCTTGCGGTAGTCGGCAAGTTCGCGGGGTTGCACCACGTTGACCTCGGCTGTGAGGGTTTCCACGACGCTGCGCGAGCCGTCATGGAGGTAGAACGCCTCCAGCGGCCACATGGTCCGCTGGGCGGTGAAGGGGATGATGCCCAGGGAGACGGAAGGGAGCGGCATCACGGCCAGCAGATGCCTCAGCTGTCCCGCCATCGTCTCGGCGTCGCCCACGCGGTAGCGCAGGACGCACTCCTCCATGAGCACGATGAACCGGTGACCGCCCTCGTACAGGAACCGGCTCCGGGCGACGCGGGCCGCGACGGCCTCCGAGACGTCGTTGGGAGTTCCCTGGAAGTCGGTTATGGCCTCCATCAGGGCCGTGGCGTACGCGGGGGTCTGAAAGAAGCCGGGCACGACGTTGGAGACATACGCGCGTGTGACGCCGGTCTGCGCGTAGAGGTCGTAGAAGTGCTCCTGGGTCTTGCGCATGCCCATCCGGTGGCTCCTGCGCCACTCCACGTACATCGAGTCGACGGCGCGGGCCGTGGCGATCAGGTCGTCGGCCTGGTCGGCGGCGCCACAGGCCGTGCACCAGGCGCGGATGTCCACGTCGGTGGGCTGTACCTCGGCTTTTTGGATGCGGGTGGTTTTCGCGGGGTGCCAGCCGCACCGGGCGGAGAGTTCCTTCCCGGTGAGGCCGGCGTCCTTGCGAAGGTGCGTCAGGCGCACGGCGAGCGCTTCACGGGCGGCCTGAGCGCTGGACGAAGGGGAGGCGGGCATGGGGTGGAGCGGCGGTCAGACGGTGTACTTCTCGTGGTCGACGGCACGCTCCCACACGGCCTCGAAAGCGTCGGAGCACAGCTTGACCACGGCGGGGTCCTCGCTGAATTCCTTGGGTGGATCGGCCCAATCGCCGTCCCCGGTGAAGATGTTGAACTGCACCAGACGGTCGTCGAGCAGCCAGAAGTCGGCTCCCGGCAGGGCGATGTCCACGGCCCGACGACGGGGCAGCCAGCGCACCAGTTCACCTGCCTCGACGTTCAACGAGGTGGCGGCGTGCTCCCAGCGGATGTAGTCCGTCACGGGCTCGGAAACGATCCTGGCTCGACGCATCGCCACGCCACGGCCGACGGCCTCCCGCACCATGCCCAGCCAGTCAGGCCACCACCGCGCCGTCGGATCGAGATCGACGTGACCGGTGCGCTTGAACTGCTCGAACTCCTCTGCCTCGTCACCGACGCCGTACGCGTCGCGCATCTCCAGATGCACCGCGCTGCGGCGCGTACCGGCCAGCAGCTCAGCGAAGCTCGGCACGCCGCTCTGCGACATCGCACGCCTCCCTCAGAATCGGCACCATGCGGGCTGGAATGCGGATCACCGTCTCGTGGGCGGGGATCCCCACCGCGTGACCGGCGACCCACTCCGTACCGCTGACCAGTGCCTCCAGCGCTTCCTCGGCCTTGACGCCCTGGAGGACCAGGTCAGCCGTCTCCTTTTCCACCCACACCGTCGGCGACCCTTCGCCCCCGGTGTTGGGGTCGATCCCGATGAACTGTAGGTCCACGATGCCCTCCCAGATCAAGTCGGTTGCGCGTTCTTGCGTGCGACGCTTCCGAAGGGCGCGAGGGTCGTCAAGGGCACGGGGTCGGTTCGGTGTGACGTTGGCTTGAACGCACCGACTCTCAGTCGCAGAACCCGCGGGGCGCACGGCGAAACCCGCACGGCGCCTACCGGTGCTTTCGGTGCTGCTGTTCGGTGGGGGTCACCACCACCGAGAGCTGGGGGCTCCCGTTCTGCTGGGTGGGCATTGAGCCTCCGATGGTCGAGCGTCGGCGGGCGGCTTCGGCTCGGCGGTTGCGTGCCGGGTTTCGGCCGGTGTGCTGGATGCGGGTGATCAGGACGCGGGCGGGCTGACGGGCGGTGGTCAGCTCGCGCTGAGCAGCGGCTTCCGTGAGGAGCTGGTGGGGTTGGTGGCCGCGGGCTTCGGCGTCGGCGAGGACGGTGGCGAGCGCGGGCCAGGCCGGGTCGGTGAGGATCCGCTCGGCGTGGTCGGGGACTGCCGCTCGTACGTCGCTGGCCAGGACGCCCCACGCTTGTGCCCTGGGGGGCCGTGCCGCGAGGTCGGTGAGCGTCGGGGTGAGGGCGTGGTCGGCGGCGATCTGGAGATGCTGGACTGCCTGGCGGGCCGCTTCGGCCTGGTGGGCGTGGTTCTTCGCCTCGTGCCAGCGTCCGGCGACGATGGTGGCCCAGACGAGACCGGCGAGCAGGGCGGCGAGTGCGCTGCCGTCCGGGCCGGTGGCGGTGTACACGATGTCGCGGGCCGCGAGGCGCAGGGCTTGGGCGGCTCGGTCTTCGGCGCGGATCCGGGAGCGCTGGGCTCGGCTGAACGCCTTGGATGCAGCCTGGAGTTCGGCACGCAGGTTGTCGGGTGCCTTCTGGGCGGTGGCTTCGAGCAGTTCACCGAGGGCTGCGATGTGGGCCTGGGCGCGGGTGTCATCGGCGATGTCGCTGTGGAGGGTGTCGAGCGCGTCGGTGGCCTGGTGCCAGGGGGTGCTGGGGTGGTTGCGACGGGCGGTGGGATGCTCTTCGGGCCGGGTGGAGTCGAGGCGGGCCTTGATCTTGGGCAGGGAGAGGTCGGGGGCAATCTTGCCTCCGGGGTGGAAGATCTGTTCACCGTTCTCGTTGAGATCGCCGGGGCGGCCGACGGCGTAGCCGAGGAGGTCTCCTGACGGGCCGCGCCGGGCTTTGACCTCGATGCCGTCGGCTTCGAGGTAGGCGATGAATTCCTCGGCGCCTGTCACGTGCGGGATGGCGGCGCGGATGCGGTCCTGGAGCCACTCGAGGCTGGGCTGGTCCCAGTCGAGGCGTTCGGCCTTGTGCATCTCGCCCTGGGTGGGCCGGCGGGCTCCGGTGCGGTCGCCCTTCTTCAGCCGGCGCAGGCCGTAGTCCTTCTCGATCTCGCGGCATGCGTCGCCGACGCGCAGGCCACTGTCGTGGAGTTTGGGGCGGCGGCCGTCCTCGCGAACGGTGGTGGCGAGGATGTGGATGTGGTCGTCGGCGTGGCGTACGGCGATCCAGCGGCAGGCCAGGTCGTCACCGGCCGGGTCGATGCCGGCGGCTTCGACGATGCGCTGGGCTATCTCGCCCCACTCGGCGTCGGAGAGGTAGCGGTCCTCGGGTGCGGCGCGGACCGGGCAGTGCCAGACGTGGTCGGTGACCTTCTGACCGAACTCGCTGTTGCGCAGCCGGACGGGTTCATCGAGGTGACGGGCGAGTTCGGTGAGGGTGGCGTTCTCGTGGCGGCCCGGGTCGGGCATGCCCAGCATGGCGAATCCGGCCACGATGTGCGGGTCGAGGTGCTCGTCGTGGCGGCCGGGGCCGTAGAGGTAGGCGAGCAGGCCGCGGGTGTTGGCTCCGGCCGGTTTGATGGCGGCGATCACGCGGACGCCTCCGTTTCCGGGTCGGCGGGCTGGCGCAGGGCTTCGGCGATCAGCTCCAGCAGGTCCTGGAGTTCGGTCAGGCGCTGGCGGATGTCGGGCGGAGTGAGGTCGCTATTGAGGGCGCGGGCGATCTGGTTGACGTTGACGCCGATGCGGTTGAGCTGGCGCAGGACCTGGGCGCGGAAGTGATGGGTTCGGCGGCGGTCCTCAGACAGGGGCAGGTTGGCGGTGAACCGGCCGCTGATGAATGCGAGGACGATGTCGGCAGCGAAGCCGGATTCGCCCTTGTAGCCGTGCTCGGTGGCAGCTCCCTGGAGCAGGAGGTGCTCGTCGCCGGTGAACCGCAGTGGGCCGACGCGTACGGTCCGCTTGGTGCCGGTGAAACGGCGGATCGCCGGCTGGACGCTCTGCACGGCTCGCTCCTCAGCGGCCGGCACGGTGGCGGGTGCGGCGAGAAGGATCTGACGCTGGACGGTGTGGAGCGTGTCCGGTTCGGGGTCGCCCTCGGTCCCGAGCCTCCGGTCCTGCGCCCCCTGGCGCTGGGCCCTCTCCGCCACCCCCGGGGCGGAGATCCCCGAAGACCGGCCTTGAGTCGGACTCGGGGTACTACTGGCTCCGCCAGGGGCAGCCCGTCCGAACGCACGGCGCAGACGGCTCATCAGCGTAGGGGACTTCGCCTGAGCCAGCATCTCGTCGAGTGTGTGGTCGGGGCGGTGCTGGTCGTGCGTCACGGGCAGTTCTCCGGAAGGGGCGGGAAGAGCAGGCAGGTTGCTGGTGCGGGGCTGACCGAGTGCTGGTGGCCAGTGCGTCATCCACAGGTGTGGATGAGCGGGCGGCGAGTGAGACGGGTGGCCCGATTGGCCGGGGTGACCGGAAGGATTCCGGTCACCCCGTAGGGATTCCGGTCAGCCGCTGTCCGGACCGGTCTCGGCGGCGGCTTCGATCTCGGGCCAGAGGGTGGTCATCACGTCGGTCTGTCGTTCGCTGCTGATCGTCAGCCCCTTGGCCTTGACGGCCTTTCGGAGCAGTGACCGGGTGAGCGTGCCGTGCTCGGCGAGGGCCATCCGGCCGATCTCCACGAGTTCCTCAAGCGTGGCGCCGGGCGGACGGCCACCACGCGGCCTGCTCTCCGTAACCTCGAACGGTGGGTTCGTCGGCTGGCCGGGCACGTCGGTCGGCGACACGGGCTGGGCGGGCTCGGCCGGTTCCTCGGCGAGCGTGACGGGGGCGGTGACCGGTGGTTCCTGCGCCTGGACCGGCGCGGGTTCCGAATGGCCCGCAGGCTGGTCGACGAGCTGGTGGATCCGCCGCATCAGGACACCGAAGGCCAGCAGGGCTGCGGTCGGGGGGACCGCGGCGACCACGTAGTCGAGCAGCGGCACAGCGCCCGCGCTGCCCGTGCCGTTGACCCCGGCCACGTTGAGCGCGATGGAGCCGACCGATCCGGTGGCCGTAAGGGCGATCGCCCACCTGTCGGTCACCCTGCGCAGGCCCGCACGGAGCATGAGCAGTTCACCCGCGACGATGAAGGCGTCCAGGGTCGCCGGCCAAGCCCAGCGGCGGGTCGGAGAGCTGCGCAGCCCGTGCTGTCCGGCGACCTCGGCGAGGTGTGCGTACGACAGCCAGAACCCGCTGATGGTGAGGGCGACGATGACAACTCCGGCCGCACCGAGCGTGTACCGCTCGATGTCCTTCTTCGTCATCGACAGCCGTCCTCCGTCGGGTCGGTGCCCCCGACGGGTGGCTGTGGGGGTCGGGGTGGTGAGGGTCAAGCGGGGTGCTCCTGGGTGTTGGCGGTGTGATCCGTCTTGCCGTCTTGGCCGTTGCAAGCGCAGGTCAGGACCTGTACGGCAGGGGCATGGATGTGCCGTACCGGCGGCGTTCGGGCTCTTCCCGCGTGCGCGGAGGCGGCCTGACGGCGGGCGATCGGCCGAGCGCTTCTCGGCGTGCCCCTGCCGGTCAGGACGGCACTGCTCCATGGCGCCGTCCCGACCGGCAGGGCTTTGACCTGCGGTGATACGGCGAGGACGCGTGGGACGGCACAAGACGGATCCGCGCGGCGTCCTCACGGCAGCAGCGATCGATGATCGAGTTGCCGTCTTGTCCCCGGTTGCCGTCTTGCCTGCATGCCGTTTGACCTGCGGGCTCACGGCAGGGACGGCAGGGACGCCCACCGGGGGGCGGGGCTCAGTCTGCGGCGGGGGCGACAGGCTCGGCGTCCACGGGGTGGACAGTGGGGCAGTAGCGCCGCCAGGCGTCGAGGAACTTGTTGCGCATGTAGCCCTTGCGCTGGGTTCCGTCGGCGAGGCGGACGTTGCCTGGCCTGATGTCGAACGGCCGCAGCATGTCCGACAGGTTGCGGGACGTCAGCCCGTGGCGTCCCCATTCCGCCCACGGGCTCTCGGTGTTCTGCAGCAGATGGTGCAGCAGCTCCTCCGTGGAGAGGCTGTCGACCTCCCGTTGGGCAAAGAAGATCCGGCGGATGTCGGCGAGGATCCGTGCCCCGCCGGGCTGCTCCTCCTCGACCTCGACCTCGGAGGTGACCATCCGTGCGCACGCCTCGCGGGCGCGACGGGGCCAGGGTCCGGCGGCGAGGTCGGCGACGATGACCAGTGGCTCCCAGGTGTCGGCGGCCCGGTCCTCCACCGGCATCTCCGGCTCCAGGTCCGCCGCCTCGTCCAGCAGCGGGCGGGCCCAGGCGGCGATCCGGTCGCGTACGTCGTGCAGGGCCGGAGTGTCGCGGCGGGAGCGGAACGGCTTAACGCGCTCGCCCTCCGCCCGGCGGCGCATACGGATGACCACCGACCGATCCATGATCGTGTCGGGCAGGTCACCGATCCCGGCAAGGGCCGCCATGGCGAAGGTGGCGAACCGGTGCGGGGTGTGGTCGTTGCCGACCACCCGCGTGACATAGCGGTTGCGTTGGTGGCCGGCGTTGAGCAGGCCGCGCATCTCCTCGTTCTTCTCGGCCATCTTCGGCGTGCCGAAGATGGTGTCCGCCTCGTCCACCAGGAGCGTGGGCGGCTCCTCGGTGATCGACCGGAACACCGCAGCCGGTGTGGTGTTGATGGTGAGCATCGGCTCGTGGACCGTCTCGGTGAGCACGTCCAGCAGCCGCGACTTGCCGCACCGCTTCGCCGGCCCCACCACCGCCAGACGCGGCGCGTGCTGCCAGGCCGGCTGCAGATGCGTGGCTGCCACCCACAGCGTCACCGCATCCAGCGCCTCCGGCGAGGGCAGGATCACGAACTTCGCTATCTGCTCACGTAGTTCGTCCAGCAGCGCCGAGCCGACGGTCGGCTCCGGATCCGGTGCCGGAGTCTCCACCGCCTCGCCCTGCGCAGTCGGCTCGGGTTCGCCCTGGCCGGACTTGCCCGGCACCGCGACCGGCGGCCATGCGCTGGCATGAGGTACGGGAGTGGAATAGGGCGCGGGGCTCTCAGGTTGCACCAGGTGGCTCCTCTTCTGCGCCGCCGGGCATGCAGGCCCAGCGGCGCGGATCGTTCGTTGGATGCGGGCGACGGGGATTCCCGAGCCTCCGGCGTTGCCGCGCCGGAGCCTCGCTGCGTTCGGACACTGAACGCGCGCTGTGTCCCGAGTCGGGACTCTCGCTCGGTTCCCCGAGGGAACACGGACAGTACGTCCGGCCCCTGCAACAGTCCAGCCTTTCTGTGTCAGCTCAGCGCAGAACCGTCTGCTACGCTCCCGCCCCTTCATGCCGCCAACCCGAGCAGCTCCAGCAGATCAGCGGTCACCACCCGGTAGGCATTGCCCAGCCGCAGCACCTTGCACGGGTAGGCGCCCCGCTTCGCCAACTCATAGCCCTTGCTCCGGCCGAGGCCGAGCGCTCGGTTGCTCGTGTCCAGGTCAACCGCCACCGGAAGAGAAAGTACCTCCTCCCGGCTCATCCCCTTCGAGCCCTTCGAGTCTTTGGTCATCACGTCGTCGCGCATGCAATGCGCCCCTTCCATGCAGCCCTCGGCGAACGCGGTCATCACATCCGTCTCCGGGCGTCTACCAACCAGGATGACCAAGCTAATGTGTCTTCATGACACAACACAGTTTCGATGATGGACGAGACGAGGACGACGTCCCGGAGTGGGCGGACCGGATCAAGGCAAACGTGGCCGGCGAGGTGCGGCGCAGAAGGAAGGAGATGGGATGGAGTGCGCAGGAGTTGGCGGACCGGTGCGAGCAGCTCGGGCATCCCATCCCGCGCAATGTGATCGCCAACATGGAGTCCGGCCGGCGGGCCAACCTCCCCCTTGTGGACGTCATGGTCCTGGCCGCCGCGCTGGAGACGTACCCGGTCTGCCTGATCTTCCCGGTCGGCTACGTCGAGCAGACCCAGGAACTGCCGTTCCAGCACCTCGTGCCCACTTGGGATGCCCTACGGCGCTTCACCGGGGAAGAGGACGTGCCCGGCTACGACGCGGGCCTGGTCCCCGACTTCGAACTTCACGCCAGCCTCGTCCGTACCGCTCTCGCCGCGCTCGAAGAGGAAGAACAGGCACGGTTCGCGGCCAAGACGGCCACCAGCCGCGCCGAGAAGGAAGAAGCCGAACGCCAGCAGGCCAAGTACACCGACCAGGCCATCTCCGCCAAGTACAGACTCCGTCACCTCCGCCGCGACCTCCGCGAGGACGGAGCCACCCCACCTGATCTGCCACCCGCCCTGGGCGACGTCGACCCACCCGAACCTGAAACCGACACCACCCCGGAGGAACGCCTTTGAAGGGCTCCACCCACCGCCGCTGCTACTGCCGAGACCCCAAGACGGGCAAGCCGCTGGGCAAGAACTGCCCCAAGCTCTCCAGCCGCAAGCACGGCTCGTACTCCATACGCCAGGAGCTCCCGCCCCGCGAAGACGGCACCCGCCGCTCCTTCAGCCGCGCCGGCTACGAGTCCCTGAAGGCCGCCCAGGCCGACCTCGACCACGTCCGCGCCCTGATCGGCCTCGCCGACGCCGACGACACGGAGGGTCTGGCACAGATCGCCGAGCTGCTGGAGAAGGTGGCCGACGAGAAGGCCCCGCTCCCGAACGTCGAGGAGACTCGGCGACGCCTCAGCCACGGTCTGGACCTGACCAGCCGACTCGCCCTCGGCGAGTGGCTGGACATGTGGCTGGCGGGCAAGAAGGGGCGGCCGAGTGCCATCAGCCGTGACGAGAGCAACATCCGCGTCCACCTCAAGCCACGGATCGGGCACATCCGGCTTGACCGCCTCCGCGTCAGCCACCTGTCGGAGATGTTCGAGGCCATCGCCGAGGCCAACGTGGAGATCGCCGAGGCAAATGCGGCCCGCCGTACGGCGATCGAGGACCTTGCGCGGATTCCCTGGAAGGGGCGCGAGCACCGCGCTCGCCGCAAGGTTCTGAAGGCCGCCATCGCCGAGATGGAGCCCTTCCGCCGTATGGTCACCCCAGCCACACGCCAGCGCATCCGCTCCACGCTGCGGGCCGCGCTGAACGCCGCGATCGCCCAGCAGCTCATCACGTTCAACCCGGCGGCCCACGTCCCGATGGAAGCGGGCAAACGCCCGAAGGCGCTGGTGTGGACCGAGGAGCGCATCCTCCACTGGAAGCGCACCGGCGAGAGGCCATCGCCCGTTATGGTCTGGACGCCGGAGCACACCGGCCTCTTCCTCGACCATGTCGCGGAGGACCGCCTGTACGCGCTGTGGCACCTGATCGCCTTCCGCGGGCTGCGTCGGGGCGAGGCGTGCGGGCAGAGGTGGACCGACACGCACCTCGACGACGGCCGTATCACCGTCGCCAAGCAGCTCGTCGTGAGCGGCTGGGAGGTGTACGAGGACGATCCCAAGACCGACGCAGGCGCCCGCACCATCGCGCTCGACTCCGACACGGTCCGAGCCCTCACACGGCACCGCGTCCAGCAGGACAAGGACCGCGAGGAATGGGAGAGCGCCTGGGTGGAGACCGGCCGCGTCTTCACCAAGGAGAACGGCGAGATGCTCCACCCCGCCAACGTCACGCGCCGGTTCATCGAGCTGTACGAGGAGATCGGCCTCCCGCCGATCCGACTGCACGACCTGCGGCACGGCGCGGCGACCCTCGCTCACGCGGCCGGGGCCGACCTGAAGGACATCCAGGAGATGCTCGGCCACTCCTCGATCGCCATCACGGCGGACACGTACACGAGCTTGCTTCCTGAGGCCGACCTCGCCATCGCCGAGGCCGCCGCCCGCCTCGTACCACGTGCTCACCGGACAGGTGATGCCGAGAAGGCCGAAGCCGAGCCAGAGGTCGCCGATGGCGTGAAATCCGGCGCCGAAGGCGTGCCGACGGATGCCGGGGAATCCGCAGCCCAGCTGGGCCCTGGTGACGCATCCGCTCACGCACCGCTCACGCAAACGGCCCCGGACGCGGAGTCCGAGGCCGAATAGAGCGTCTCGCCTGGGATAAACCCCAGGTCAGAGCTGGTTTTTCAGAGCCCCCTGTCGGATTCGAACCGACGACCTTCGCTTTACAAGAGCGGCGCTCTGACCAGCTGAGCTAAGGAGGCATCGCGTACTTGAACGCCGTACGCGAAAGGCGGCTCCACTGTACACAGAGCGCCTTTCCCCGAGCCACGAAGTTCCGCACTCCGCCGGTCCGAAAACTGAGCGTGACCGTCCGTGCACACATGCGCCGAGCGGCGCCCCACCCCCCGGTCGAAAATTTCCGCGAAGTTCACAGGGCTCCGGGTACTGACATACGAGGTGAACGCCAGGTACCGTCCTGAACCAGTTCACTGGTGTGGACTACACCAACCACCTTCCTACAACGGATCGTCCGGCACGTTCCTGCCGGTAGAAGGGGGCCCATTCACCATGGCCACTGTCACGTTCGACAAGGCGACCCGGATCTACCCGGGTTCCACCAAGCCCGCCGTCGACCAGCTCGACATCGCGATCGAGGACGGCGAGTTCCTCGTCCTGGTCGGCCCGTCGGGTTGCGGAAAGTCCACCTCGCTGCGGATGCTCGCGGGCCTGGAGGACGTCAACGGCGGCGCCATCCGCATCGGTGACCGCGACGTCACGCACCTGCCGCCGAAGGACCGGGACATCGCCATGGTGTTCCAGAACTACGCGCTCTACCCGCACATGACGGTCGCCGACAACATGGGCTTCGCGCTCAAGATCGCCGGCGTCAACAAGGCGGAGATCCGGCAGAAGGTCGAGGAGGCCGCGAAGATCCTCGACCTCACCGAGTACCTGGACCGCAAGCCGAAGGCCCTCTCCGGCGGTCAGCGCCAGCGTGTCGCGATGGGCCGTGCCATCGTGCGTGAGCCCCAGGTCTTCCTCATGGACGAGCCGCTGTCCAACCTGGACGCCAAGCTCCGTGTGTCGACGCGTACGCAGATCGCGTCCCTGCAGCGCCGCCTCGGCATCACCACCGTCTACGTCACCCACGACCAGGTCGAGGCCATGACGATGGGCGACCGCGTGGCCGTGCTCAAGGACGGCCTGCTCCAGCAGGTCGACTCGCCGCGGAACATGTACGACAAGCCCGCGAACCTCTTCGTCGCCGGCTTCATCGGCTCCCCCGCCATGAACCTGGTCGAGGTCCCGATCACCGACGGCGGCGTGAAGTTCGGCAACAGCGTCGTCCCGGTCAACCGGGAGGCCCTGGCGGCCGCCGCCGACAGGGGTGACCGCACGGTGACCGTCGGTGTCCGTCCCGAGCACTTCGACGTGGTCGAGCTGGGCGGGGGTGCCGCCGGCTCCCTGTCCAAGGAAAGCGAGGACGCCCCGGCCGGTCTCGCCGTCTCCGTGAACGTGGTCGAGGAGCTGGGCGCCGACGGCTACGTCTACGGCACCGCCGAGGTCGGCGGCGAGGTGAAGGACCTGGTCGTCCGCGTCAACGGCCGCCAGGTGCCGGAGAAGGGCTCCACCCTGCACGTCGTCCCGCGGCCGGGCGAGAACCACGTGTTCTCGACCTCCACGGGCGAGCGTCTCTCCGACTGACGACCTGACCAGCGCGCATGCGCCGAGGTTGACGAAAAGGGCCCCGCGGACCGCCGCGGGGCCCTTTTGCTGCCGACACATACCCCGGCACAGCGATCATTTCGGGCGACACACGTCAACCCCCTACCCAGAAAGAGACGTATCTTCATCCCCCATAAGGGTGACTAAATGTCGCCAAATCATCACCGGGCGCTACCCTCACTCGCGTGAAGCACTCCACCAACCCTCAGACACGACGCGGCCATCGGGGCGGCCCTGCCCGCCGTATCGGCCGCACTCTCGCCCTCGTCCTGCCCGTCGTCCTGGTGCTCTCCGGAACCCTCGCGGTCACCCGGGTCAACTGGACGGGGAGCCCTTCCAGCTCGGTGCTCACCGCCTCGGACGTCTCCTCGGCGGAGGTCTCCTCCAAGGCGGCCTCCCGTGCCCCGCAGGACGTGCTCCGCGATCAGCTGATGACCGAGCTGCAGGACCGGAACCCGGGGGTGGTCCTCACCCACCTCCAGCAGGCGATCAACGGGCGCCCGTCGCTGGCAAAGCACTGCTCCTCCATCGCCCGCGCCCTGGGCCAGGCCGCGGTGCGCATCTACGGCGCCTCGCGCGCCCAGTCCTACGCCCGCCCGGTCTGCGACACGGCCTTCGCCTCGGGCGTGCTGACCGCGCACAGCTAAGCGCGGGTTGGGAAGTAGGTAACGGCTCCTTAAGGAGCCTGTTGCGGTCGGAATCCCGGCCGGGGCGCCACGTACAGTTCGGGGCATGACCCATCCGAACGCCGCGTTGCGCCCCACGCAAGCCGTTGTCCTGGCCGGTGGCCAGGGCTCACGGCTGCGTCCCTACACCGACGACCGGCCCAAGCCGATGGTCGAGATCCCCGGCACGGGAACTCCGATCATCGGCCACCAGTTGGCCTGGCTCGCCGAAGAGGGCGTGACGGACGTGGTGGTCTCCTGTGGCCATCTCGCCGAGGTCCTGCAGAAGTGGCTGGACTCGGCCGACCTGCCCGTGTCCGTCAGCACCGTCGTGGAGACGGAGCCCCTCGGCCGCGGTGGCGGCCTCAGGTACGCCGCCGCTCATCTCCCGCACCCCGACCGGCCCTGGTACGCCACCAACGGCGACATCTGGACCCGCTTCTCCCTGCGGGACATGGCCGACTTCCACACCGAGCGGGATGCCATCGCCACGCTGGCGCTGGCCCGGCCCCGGATTCCCTGGGGTGCGGTGAAGACCGACGGGTTCGGGCACATCACCGACTTCATCGAGGCGCCGCCGTCCACGTTCGAGATCAACGCCGGCGTGTACGTGTTCTCGCCCGAGTTCGCCTCGCTGCTGCCCGAGCGGGGGGACCACGAGCGGACCACGTTCCCCCGGCTGGCCCGGGAGCGGAAGCTGGCGGGGTTCCCCCTTCCGCAGGGGGCCTACTGGCGGGCCATCGACACGGCGAAGGATCTGACCGAGGCGGCCAAGGAGCTGGCGGCTCTGGGACGGTAGCCGGGTGCGGGTGCGTGGGGGATGTCGCGCAGTTCCACGCGCCCCTGAGCCGGTACACCCTCCGTTTCGCCAAAGGGCCCCGTACCTTTCGTGGTACGGGGCCCTTTGGCGTCTTGCCCGGTCAGCCCAGCAGACCGCCCACCAGACCCGGCTGCCCCGAGGAGGTGGAGCCGCCGCTCGAGGTACTGCCGGCGGTGCTGGTCGGGCCCGCCGTCGTGCTGGGGGCGCCGCCGCCCGTCGGGGCGGACTGGCGGGGCGGGACCTGGCCCACGGTGCCCTGGGTCTGGCTGGGCGTCGTGGTGGTGGCGCCGACGGTGCGGCTCGCACCCGGGGTCGTGGCCGCCTTGGAGGGGCTTGCGCCGGCGGTGGCACCGCCCGTGGGCGAGCTGGAGGCCGACGGGGTGCCGCTGTGCCGCCTGCCGGGCTGGTGGGGCAGCGGCGAGCCCGGCTGGTTGTTGCGGGGGGCCTCGCCGGGACCGGGGACGACCACCCGGCTGGAGTCGCGCACGGCGCCGCCCAGCAGGGAGCCGACGAGCAGGGTGAGGCCGACGGTGACGGCCGTGATGAGGGCACCGCGGCGCAGCACGTAGCGGCGCAGTTCCCAGATGTCGGAGCGGGGGCCGAGGGTGCGCCAGGCACCGGCGGCGAGGCGGCCGTCGACGGAGTACACGGGGGCGCCGGCGATGATCAGCGGGGACCAGGCGGCCAGGTAGATGATGTCGGGGGCGTCGTAGGCGGGGACCGTCTGCCAGCTGACGGTGACGATGAGGGCGGCGGAGAGCAGGGCGCCGACGACCGCGGCGACGCGCTGCCAGCAGCCGAGGACCGTCAGGACGCCGACGACGACCTGGAGGAAGGCGATGACCAGGCCGGAGCCGACCGGGTGGTGCAGGGCGAGCTGGCGCAGCGGCTCGGCGACGTCCCAGGGGTGCAGGGTGTTGAGCCACTTGACCATGGAGCCGCGCTTGCCGCCGTCGAAGTAGACGGGGTCGCACAGCTTGCCCATGCCGGCGTAGATGGAGATGAAGCCGAGGAAGACGCGCAGGGGGAGGAGGACCACGCCGAGGTTGAGCCGGCGGCCCGGGTAGTAGGCGTGCCGTGCGGGGTCGTCGCCGTGCCGGGCCGCGGTGCGCTCGCGGGTCTCCTCGGCGGGATCGTCGTCGTCGAGGTCCTCGTAGTCGTCGTACAGCTCGAACTCGTCGCCCGTGTAGGCCGGTTCGCCGTAGGTGTCGGCGCCCGTGCGCATGTGGGGCAGGAGCCGGGTGCCGTCGTCGGAGGCGGTGCGCTGGTGGCCGACGACGGGGGTCTCGACGGTCTGGTCGTGGTCGCCGTAGCCACCGCCGTAGCCACCGCCGTAGCCGGGCTCGACGCGTGGGATGACCTGGGTGGCGCCGGCTTCGGCGGGCTCGTCGGCGTGGCGGACGCTGCTGCCCCGTACGGCCTGCAGGAGGCGGTGGGCGCCGGTGTCGTCGGGGGCGGACTTGCCGCTCCACACGACGGGGCGGCGGCGGCCGGGCGCCGCGGCTGCGGCCCGGGCCGCCGTGCCCACGACCGGGATGCGGGCGGTGTCCTGGGTGGCGCTCAGGTGGCGGGCGATCCGCGGGGACCGGCTGCGTTTCGCCGTCGCGCCCAGCTGCACGCGGAAGCTGGCGTGATTGACGATGACCTGCGCCGGATCGCTCGGCACCTTCACCATGCTCAGCGCGGGAGCGTCGTCGTATCCCGACGAGCGGTCCCCCGTGGGTGTGCGGGGTGTTCTGGTGTCCACACGTACCTAACCGAGCGACGTGGTGTTTGGACACTGCTTCGACCGGGCGGATGTGTCCGGACCCCGTCAAAGCAGCACAGAGCGCCGGAATTACCCCGCACGGGTGAGGTCACGGACGCGTGTTCAGGCCCGTCGGCGCGCCGCCTCGTACAGGACGATGCCGGCCGCCACACCTGCGTTCAGCGACTCCGCACCGCCCGGCATCGGGATGCGCACCCGCAGGTCGCACGTCTCGCCGACCAGACGGGACAGGCCCTTGCCCTCGCTGCCGACCACGATGACGACGGGGCCCTGCAGGGCCTCCAGCTCGCCGAGTTCGGCCTCCCCGTCGGCGGCCAGGCCGACGACCGTGAGGCCGGCCTTCTTGTACGCCTCCAGGGCCCGGGTCAGGTTGGTGGCGCGGGCGACCGGGGTACGGGCGGCGGTGCCGGCGGAGGTCTTCCAGGCACCGGCGGTCATGCCGGCCGAGCGGCGCTCGGGGACGACGACGCCATGGCCGCCGAAGGCCGAGACGGAGCGGACGACCGCGCCGAGGTTGCGCGGGTCGGTGACCCCGTCGAGCGCGACGATCAGCGGGTCCGCACCCTCGTCGTAGGCGGCCCCGGTGAGGTCCTCCGGGTGCGCGTACTCGTACGGCGGGACCTGCAGGACCAGGCCCTGGTGGTTCAGGCCGTTCGTCATGCGGTCCAGCTCGGGGCGCGGGGCCTCCATGAGGTTGATGCCGCCGCGCTCGGCGGCGAGCTGGAGAGCCTCGCGCACGCGCTCGTCGTTGTCGATGAACTGCTGGACGTAGAGGGTGTTCGCGGGCACGCCCTCGCGCAGCGCCTCGATCACCGGGTTACGGCCGACGACCAGCTCGGAGGACGACTTGCCGCCCCGGCCCCTGGGCACCGGGCGGCGCACGGCCTGCTTGGCCTTGGCGTTGGCGATGCGGTTCTTCTTGTGACCCTTGCGCATCTCGGCGGGCGGGGTCGGCCCCTTGCCCTCCAAGCCCTTGCGTCGCTGGCCGCCACTGCCGACCTGCGCGCCCTTCTTGCCGGACATGCGGCGGTTGTTCGCGGCCATGACCTACCTGTCTTCGTGAGCTGTCGTACGTACGTCTTATGCAGTGTGCCGCCCGGAGGGCCGGGCGGCACAATCGATCAAGCGGGCAGCTAGCGCGGACCGAGGGTCCAGCGCGGTCCCTGCGGGCTGTCCTCGACGACCAGCCCGGCCTGGCCCAGCTGGTCACGGATGGCGTCGGCGGTGGCCCAGTCCTTGCGGGCGCGGGCGGACTCGCGCTGGTCGAGGACGAGGCGTACGAGGCTGTCGACCACGCCGTGCAGGTCCTCGCCGCCGTCGGCGCCCGCGCCCGCCCAGAACTCGTCGAGCGGGTCGAGGCCGAGGACGCCGAGCATGGCCCGCACCTCGGCGAGCCGGGCGACGGCGGCCTCCTTGTCGTCGGCGGCCAGGGCGCTGTTGCCCTGCCGGACGGTGGTGTGCACGACGGCGAGCGCCTGCGGGACGCCCAGGTCGTCGTCCATCGCCTCGGCGAAGGCGGGCGGCACCTCGGCCGCCGGCTCGACGACTCCCCCGGCCTTCTCCATCACGCGCTGCACGAAGCCCTCGATCCGGGCGAACGCCGACTCGGCCTCGCGCAGTGCCTCCTCGCTGTACTCGATCATCGAGCGGTAGTGCGGGGTGCCGAGGTAGTAGCGCAGCACGATGGGGCGCCACACCTTGACCATCTCGGAGACGAGGACGCTGTTGCCGAGCGACTTCGACATCTTCTCGCCGCTCATGGTGACCCAGGCGTTGTGCACCCAGTACTCGGCGAAGTGGTCGCCGAACGCCTTGGCCTGGGCGATCTCGTTCTCGTGGTGCGGGAAGATCAGGTCGAGGCCGCCGCCGTGGATGTCGAAGGCAGTGCCCAGGTACTTGTGCGCCATCGCGGAGCACTCCAGGTGCCAGCCCGGCCGGCCGCGTCCCCACGGCGTCTCCCAGCTGGGCTCGCCCGGCTTCACGGCCTTCCACAGCGCGAAGTCGCGCTGGTCCCGCTTGCCGGTCTCGCCCTCGCCCTCGGGCTGGCGGAGGTTGTCCAGCTCCTGGTTGGAGAGCTGGAGGTACTCCGGGAAGGAGCGCACGTCGAAGTAGACGTTGCCGTCGGCCGCGTAGGCGTGCCCGCGCTCGATGAGCCCGCGCATCATCTCGATCATCTCGGGGACGTGCCCGGTGGCCCGCGGCTCGTACGTCGGGGGCAGGCAGCCGAGCGCGGTGTAACCGTCGTCGAACGCGCGCTCGTTCGCGTACCCGATGGCCCACCAGGGGCGGCCCTGCTCGGCGGCCTTGGCGATGATCTTGTCGTCGATGTCGGTGACGTTCCGGATGAACGTCACCTCGTAGCCGCGGTGGTCGAACCAGCGACGCATGATGTCGAAGTTGAGACCGGAGCGGATGTGCCCGATGTGGGGTGCGGCCTGCACGGTGGCGCCACACAGGTAGATCGAGACACAACCCGGCTTGATCGGGGCGAAGTCACGGATCTGCCGGGCACTGGTGTCGTACAGGCGAATGGTCACCACTCCAGGGTAGTGGGCCGGGCGCAGTGGATTGCACCGGTCCGGCCACATCCCGGCCCGGTCGTCAGGCGGTACGGGCCACCAGGGCGGTGGCGACGGCCATCAGCCCTTCACCCCTGCCGGGGAATCCGAGTCCGTCGGTGGTGGCGCCCGAGACCGCCACCGGGGCGCCGGCCGCCTCGGTGAGGATCTTCTGGGCCTCGTCCCGGCGCTTGCCGATCTTCGGGCGGGGGCCGACGACCTGGACGGCGATGTTGCCGATGGTGAACCCGGCCTCGCGGACGATCCGGGCGGCCTCGGTGAGCAGGGTGACCCCGGAGGCGCCGGACCACTCGGGGCGCCCCGTGCCGAAGTGCTGGCCGAGGTCACCGAGACCGGCGGCGGAGAAGAGGGCGTTGCAGGCCGCGTGGGCGACGACGTCGGCGTCGGAGTGTCCGGCCAGGCCGGGACCCTCGCCCTCCCACTTCAGGCCGGCGCACCACAGCTCGCGGCCCTCCTCGAAGGCGTGGATGTCGGTGCCGATGCCGACCTGGGGCAGCAGGGGGAGGCCACCCGGCGGCAGCCGGGGATCAGATGCTTCAGAAGCCATCGTTGAGCCTCCTGCGGGCCAGGACCGCCTCGGCGAGGACCATGTCGAGGGGGCGGGTGACCTTGAAGGCCTCCTCGTGGCCGGGGACGGTGACGACGCCCAGGCCGAGCTGCTCGACCATGCTCGCGTCGTCGGTGACGTCCTCGGTGACGGCCTCATGGGCGCGGACCAGGGTCGCGCGGTCGAAGCCCTGGGGCGTCTGCACGGCGCGCAGCCGGGCCCGCTCGGGCGTGGCCACGACCGGCTCGGGCTCGCCGGGGGCGGCCGCGGGCTCGACCTCCTTGACGGTGTCGGCGAGCGGCAGCGCGGGGACGACGGCGGGGGCGCCCTCGCGGACGGCCTCGATGACCGCATCGACCGTGTCGACGGGGACGAGCGGGCGGGCCGCGTCGTGGACGAGGACGATGCCGTACTCGGGCGGCAGGGCGTCCAGGCCCAGCCGGACCGACTCCTGGCGACTGTCCCCGCCGGGGACGACCTGGAAGTCGGTGCGCTCGGGCAGCGCGTGCGCGTCGAGCAGGGACTTGACCTCGGCGGCACCGTCCGGCGGGGCCACGACGATCACCAGGGAGACATGGCGGGACGCGGCGAGGGCGCGGACCGCGTGGATCAGCATGGGCGTGCCGTTCAGCGCACGGAGCGCCTTGGGGGCACCCGGGCCTAGGCGTACGCCCCGGCCGGCGGCGGGAATCACGGCGGCGACGGGGATCTGCGCGGGTGAAGGGCGCGAATCGTCAGACATCGGTTCCTGTCAGGTTTGTGTGCTCGACCTACGTGGGTATGGCCTGGAGGAGTGCCGGGCGCGACGCCTTGACCGGACCCTTCCGTGACCCTGGTCGAGCCATCTGCCCGGGCCCGGCACACCAAGTATCGGGGGACTTCCCCCGAGGTGAACGGCAAGCGGTACGGCGGCCCGTCCAGGCGGCCGTACGGTGACCGGACATCCGGCATCCGGAATCCGACCGGGATCCCATCCGGAATCCGAGGACGAACATGCCGCAGCGCCCGGCGACAGGGTCAGTGTCATCGGGCACCGCGGCATTTTCACTGTGCTGAGCGTACTGAGGGCAGCGAATGCCGCCTGCTGCGCGTCAGGAGGCGAGCACCTCGTCGAGCAGGGCCTCGGCCTTGTCCTCGTTCGTGTTCTCCGCGAGGGCGAGCTCGCTCACCAGGATCTGGCGGGCCTTGGCGAGCATGCGCTTCTCACCGGCGGACAGTCCGCGCTCGCGCTCACGACGCCACAGGTCACGCACCACTTCCGCGACCTTGATGACATCGCCGGAGGCAAGCTTCTCCAGGTTTGCCTTGTAGCGCCGAGACCAGTTCGTGGGCTCCTCGGCATACGGTGCACGCAGCACCTCGAAGACCCGGTCCAGCCCGTCCTGACCGACCACATCACGCACGCCCACGAACTCAGCATTGTCCGCTGGCACACGCACCGTGAGGTCACCCTGGGCGACCTTCAGCACCAAGTAGGTCTTGTCCACGCCTTTGATCTGACGAGTTTCGATGGCCTCGATCAGCGCGGCCCCGTGATGGGGATAGACCACGGTGTCGCCAACCTTGAACGTCATGTGACAGGTACCCCTTCCGTGGCTATCCAGGGTAACACGGATACGGCGTCTTCTGAATGGCGTTTTCGCAGGTCAGGGCATATCTCGGGGCTTGACAACAGCGACAGGAACGTGCTGCGAGGGGCCTGCGGAACGAGGAATTCGCAGGTCGGAGGGGCTCTCCGGACGAGGTGAAACGCGTACGTTACAGGCCCGCCGAGCCGTCTCCAAGTGGATGAACGTCCCGATTTGTCCACTTCCAAGCGTGCGACTTCCGCTACTCCGTTCGGTGACCCGAGTCGACTCCGAGACGAATCCGGAATTGATCACAGGCGGCCGGATGGGTGGTCGGTGATCAATATCCAGGGTGGCCCGTGCATTCCTTCACGGAAAATTTGCGGGGGGCGTTGCGGGGATGCGGACTGCGGTCTTGCGGGTGCGTTATGCGAATGGAGGACGAGTGCCTCGTCAAAGTGACTCATGAGTCACTTGTGGCGGCCGGGGCAGGGGTGATGCACGGGCGCTGTACGCCCAGCCGGAGGGAAGCCGGGCGCTTGGGGGAGGGTCGGGTGAGGGCGCGCCGGAACGGCTCGGTAACCTAAGGCCGCTGACAGACACTTAGGGTGGCTTTATAAAGGAGCCGCCCCTGCGTTCAAGGAGTTGCCGCCGCCGTGAGCAGCAGCCTTCGACGCGGCGCCCTCGCCGCATCCGCCATCGTCTTCTCGATCGCCTCGCTCGCCGCCTGCGGCGCCGGCAACAACTCCCAGACGCTGGAGATCCAGCCGGACAACGCGGCGACCAGCGTCGGCAACATCAAGGTCCAGAACGCCACGATCATCACGCAGCCCGATCTGAAGGCGTCCGGCCCGGCCGTGGTCTCCGCGACCATCTTCAACCAGGGCAAGACGGACCAGACCCTGCAGTCGATCACCGTCGCCGGGGGCACCGGGACCGTCAAGCTCTCCCCCGCCAAGGGCCAGAGCCTGACCGTCCCGGCCCACGGCTCGCTGATTCTCGGCGGCAAGGGCAACGCCTCCGCGGTGATCGCCAGCGGCCGTGAGGCGGTCCGGGACGGCAACGCCCAGAAGGTCACCTTCACCCTCAGCGAGACCGGTCCGGTGAACCTGCGCGCCTTCGTGGTCCCGGCCACCAGCTACTTCACCGGCTGGGGCCCGAGCGAGATCCCGTCCGCCTCGGCCACCACCTCCGCCTCCGCCTCCGCTTCCGCGGCCCCGGGCGCGACCGCGTCCAGCAACGGCAAGCCGGGCAAGGGCGGCAAGGGCAGCAAGTCCACCCCCTCGGCGTCCGCGACCGCCGGCGGCACGGTGACCACCGGCGCCACCCCGAGCGACTCCGCGTCGCAGTCGGCAGCGGGTCACTGAGCAGTCCTGCACACGAAGGGCGGCGCCCCGGCCGGGGCGCCGCCCATCGTCGTGAACCGTGCGGTCGGGCCTACGGCGCACGCCGACCCGTGCGGTCCGCTTTACAGCACGAAGCCGACCGGTGCGGTCCGGTTTACGGCTCGAACTTGTAGCCCAGACCGCGGACCGTCACCAGGTAACGCGGCGCTCCCGGGTCCGGCTCGATCTTGGCGCGCAGGCGCTTGACGTGCACGTCGAGGGTCTTGGTGTCGCCCACGTAGTCGGCGCCCCAGACGCGGTCGATCAGCTGCATACGGGTCAGGACACGGCCCGCGTTGCGCAGCAGCATCTCCAGGAGGTCGAACTCCTTGAGGGGAAGGTCGACCTTCGAGCCGGAGACCGTCACGACGTGGCGGTCGACGTCCATGCGGACCGGGCCCGCCTCCAGCGCGGCCGGGGTCACCTCCTCCGGCTCGCCGCGGCGGCGCAGGACGGCCCGGATACGGGCGACCAGCTCGCGGGACGAGAAGGGCTTGGTGACGTAGTCGTCGGCTCCTATTTCCAGGCCCACGACCTTGTCGATCTCGCTGTCCTTGGCCGTCACCATGATCACGGGGACGTTGGAGCGGCCGCGCAGCTGGCGGCACACCTCCGTGCCGGGCAGCCCCGGCAGCATCAGGTCGAGGAGGACGAGGTCGGCGCCGTTGCGCTCGAACTCGTCGAGTCCGTCGGGGCCGGTCGCCGCCACGGCGACCTCGAAGCCCTCCTTGCGGAGCATGTACGACAGGGCGTCGGAGAAGGACTCCTCGTCCTCGACGACGAGCACTCGGGTCACGGAAGGACCTCCGGGGCGGGAAGCGGTTCGTACGGGGATGACTCGGTGGGGCCGCCGGCCTCGTCGTCGAGGTCGGGGTGCTGCTGAGCGCGGTCACGGGCCACGCCCGCCTCCGGCAGCCTGAGGGTGAAGGTGGAGCCCTGGTTCTCGGCGCTCCAGACCGTGACCTCCCCGCCGTGCGAGGCGACCACGTGCTTGACGATCGCGAGACCCAGACCGGTGCCTCCGGTCGCCCGGGAGCGGGCGGGGTCGACGCGGTAGAAGCGCTCGAAGATGCGCTCCTTGTCCTTGTCGGAGATGCCGATGCCCTGGTCCGTGACGGCGAGTTCGATCATGTCGCCGCCGGACGCGCTGACCCGGCGGGCGGCTATGCCGACGCGGGTGCGGGCCGGGGAGTAGTTCACGGCGTTCTCGACGAGGTTGCCGAGGGCTGCGGCCAGCTGGCCGCGGTTGCCCCAGACATGCAGGTCGGCGGTACCGCCGGCGGCCATGGTGATCTGCTTCGTACCGGCCTGGTGACGGCAGCGGTCGATGGCCTCGGCGACCAGCTCGTCCACCCGGACGGGCTCGGCGTCCTCCAGCGGGTCGTCGTTCTGCACCCGCGAGAGGTCGATCAGTTCCTGGACCAGGTTGGTCAGCCGCGTCGCCTCGATCTGCATGCGGCCCGCGAAGCGCTGGACGGCCTCGGGGTCGTCGGAGGCGTCCATGACGGCCTCCGAGAGCAGGGAGAGCGCGCCGACCGGCGTCTTCAGCTCATGGCTCACATTGGCCACGAAGTCACGCCGTACGGCCTCGATCCGGCGGGCCTCGGTGAGGTCCTCGACCAGCAGCAGGACCAGGCGGGAGCCGAGCGGGGCGACGCGCGCGGAGACGGCGAGGGCCTCGCCCCGTCCGGAGCCGCGCCGCGGCAGGTCCAGCTCGACCTGGCGTATCTCCCCGTCCCGTCTGGTGTCCCGGGCCATCTGGAGCATGGGTTCGATGGCGAGCTTGCCGCCGCGGACCAGCCCGAGGGCGTAGGCGGCGGAGCTTGCCTTGACGACGGCGTCGGCCTCGTCGAGGACGACGGCCGAGGAGCGGAGCACCGAGAGCACGGTGTCCACTCCGGGCGGGAGTACGGGATCGGTGTGCAAAGAAGTCCTGGTCGGTCGCTTCTGGTCGCGTTCGCTCCAGCGGAACGCCAGCATGGCGATGACGCCGGTGAGCACCCCGGCGATCGCTGCCGCTGCGGCGACCGCCGCGTTCACGTCCATGCATCCAGGTTAGGCATGGGGTACGACATGACCACAGCCGTCCAGGTGCGACCTCGGACACTCGTCGCCCAGAGTTCACCTAGGAGCCAGTGTTGGTTCATTTGGGGTGGCAGAAACGGTCGCGTGCAGCGCAGAACGTGGTTACGTGGGGTTCGCACCGCTGTTTTCGCCACGGGGCACGTGGTGTCACGGCCCCCGGAACCCCGAAGCACACGTAGGAGAGGGAACCCTGATGCGGGACGCGTACCACGAGGAACTTGACTCGATCGGCGACGGTCTGGTGGAGATGGCCCGGCTGGTCGGGTCGGCGATCGGGCGCGCCACGACCGCCATCCTCGACGCCGACCTGAAGCTGGCCGAGAGCGTGATCGAGGCGGACCAGAAGGTCGACGAGCTCCAGCACGACCTGGAGGCTCGGGCCATAGCCCTGCTCGCCCGCCAGCAGCCGGTGGCGACGGACCTCCGTATCGTCGTCACGTCGCTGCGCATGTCCGCCGACCTGGAGCGCTCCGGCGACCTCGCCCAGCATGTGGCGAAGCTCGCACGGCTGCGCTTCCCCTCGCGTGCGGTCCCCCAGGACCTGCACGCCACCATCCTGGAGATGGGGCAGCTCGCGCAGCGCCTGATGGCGAAGGCGGCCGAGGTGATCGTGACGAAGGACGTCGACCTCGCCCTCCAGCTGGAGCAGGACGACGACGCGATGGACCTGCTGCACCGCACCCTCTTCCAGCACCTCATCGACGAGCGCTGGAAGCACGGCATCGAGACGGCCGTCGACGTGACCCTGCTGGGCCGCTACTACGAGCGGTACGCCGACCACGCGGTGGCGGTCGCCAAGCGCGTCGTCTTCCTGGTCACGGGCGAGCACGCGGACGAGCTGCAGCAGGACATCCAGCCGGTGACCGGGACCGAGGGGGCGTAACCCCTCCGGGCATCCGGCCGTCGGCTCCCCCGGGCGCCCGGCCGTCGGCTCGCCGGGCGTCCGGGTCCTGCCGGGCGTCCGGGTCCTGCCGTGTCTCCGGCCCCTCCGGGGGCTCGGGAAGTGCCGGCAGGGCGCGCGGGCGCATCGATGCGCCGTTGATGCGCCCAGCAGAACGGGCATGCAATGGGCGAGGGCACCAGCCCCCGTGTCGAGGAGGGACCCATGGCCGAATCCCCCAGCACCACGCCCGACCCCACCCAGGAACGCGAGACCGACCAGAGTGCCGAGATCAGGAGCCTGCCACTGGTAGGCGCGTGCGGCTGCGGTTCGGGCTGCGGGTGCGGATGCCAGTCGGGCGGCCCCTGCCAGTGCGGCTGACCGTACGACTGCCGGGGCCGGTGTGAGCGCGACACGGTTCACACCGGCCCTCGTCGTACCTCCGCGGATCGTCGGCCAGGCGGCGACGACGGCCACCGTGGTGCGGCCGCCGTCCACGTCGAGCACGACGCCGTGGACGAAGGCGGCCTCCTCGCTCGCGAGGTGGACCGCGGCGTGCGCGACGGACTGCGGCTCGATCATGGCGCCGGCCGGGGTGCCGTTCATCATCACCTCTCCGGGCTGCACCGGACCCGGCACACACTCCTGGATCACGCCGGGCGAGATCGCGTTCACGCGCACACCGTGCGGACCCGTCCCTGCGGCCCAGGCACGGGTGAGGGTCTCCATCGCGCTCTTGGTCGAGCTGTAGAGCGCGCCCACGGGGATACCGAGGCGCGCGATCCACGACCCCGGATTGATGATCGCGCCGCCGTCGGCCTCGACCATGACCGGAGTGGACGGCGGCCGGTCCATCGGGCGCCGGAGCGCGGGCGACCGCTCCCAGCGCCGCCGGAGGCGACCCCTCAGCCCTGCTGGAGGCGTCCCCCTCAGCCCTGGTCGTGGCCGTAGGCCGTCCTGGTCACCGTGGTCATGAGGGGCCGGAGCTTCTCGGTCAGGGACTGGTAGTCCTCGGCACGGCCGTCCGACCACTGGGCCAGGCCGACCACCAGCAATCTGCCGTTTCCGGCAAAGGACTGCACCAGGCCGCTGTCCGCCGGCAGCGACCGCAGACCGGATCCGGCGGGCGGCGTCAGCACACCCACCTCGTAGTCCGTGGGGTGCGAGCCCAGGACGGTGACGAGATGGACGACGTCCACCGGGTCCTGCATCCCGAACACGACGATCGTGTACTGGTTGTTCGCCGCGTCCTTGTACAGCGCCCCGACAACGCCCCGGCAGCCCTTGCTCCGGTCGATCAGAGCGGTCAGGTTCGGGCCGACCGCGCCCGAGCCCGTGCAGTTGGGGCCGCCGGACTGCCTGACCTTGGTGAAACCGCCGATGCGCGCGGGGAACGCCTGCTCAGCCGTGACCATGCGCCCCGAGGAGGACCCGGCTGCCGCGGAAGCGGTGGTCGCCTTCGGCCGGACCGAGGGCGCGGCCGACGCATGCGCCGCCGGGTGCGCCGACGCCTGCTCTGTCGGATGCCCTGACGCCTGCGCCGTCGCATGGTTCCTAGCGCTCAGCCAGAAACCCGCCCCGGCCAACGCGGCCACGGCACCGAGCCCGGCTATGACCGTCATGGTCTTCCGACGTCGCGGCGGCCGCTGCGGCGCAGCAGTGGCGGCGGCGACGCGCTCAGCCGCGCTCGGCTCGTGAACCCCCGCGCTCTTCTCGAACTCCCTGACGAACTCGTCCCACGGTTCGTCACCCATCCCCTGGTGCGCATCAGTAACGCGCGCACCCTAACGGGTCCGGTTTACATGCCGGGGGCGCGGAAGGCGATCTGCCGGCGGGCCGCCTCGTCGATCTCGTCGAGGGTGAGGAGCGGGGTGGCCCTGGTGTTGAGGGCGCCACTGGCCTTCACCGTGAGGCTGACGGCGGCCATGGAGACGGGATCGGGGAAGTCGATGATCAGCACGATGTCGTCCTCGCCGAAGGCGAAGTACATGGCCTCGACCGTCCCGCCCAGGTCGGTGACGATCCGGTCGACGGCGGCCCGGCGGCCGCTCGCGCCCTCCTTGAGCAACCCCCTCGTGCCCTCGGGCGTGTAGGAGGCCTGGATGAGGAACTTCGGCATGGGGGTGCTCCCTGCCCGTCACTTGTCGGGTACGCAGGACGGCCCGACTCGTCGGCTACGCAGGAAGGCCTTCCCGCTGCCACGACGGCCACCATCCACCGCACGGCCGGATTCACTCGTTGGCACCGGGTTCACTCGCCGGAAGCCGAACGGGCCTGTGCGGCATGGGCACCGTCCCGTCCCTGAGCCACGCATGCGCCTGCGGGTCCGGCGACTCCACCGGCCGGGTCCGGCCACTCCTTTGGCCGGGACCAGTACGGGCCAGGGCCGGCGGTCTTCCGGCCAGGTCCGGCGGCTCTTCCGGCCAGGTCCAGTGGTTCTACCGGCCGGGGCCAGTGGCTCTTCCAGCCTGTCCCGGCTCAGGTCGTCCTGCGCTTCTGCGGCCCCTCCGTGCCGTACAGCCGCGCCGAGGCGTCCACATGGGCCAGTCGCCGCAGCGCGTTGAACACCGCCTCACCCAGCACGGTCCCGACCACCACCCCTTCCACCATGTCCTCGACGGCCACCTGCCGGTCCACGTACGCGAGGTCGGCGCGGGCGACCTGCTCGGCGGCGTCGGCGTAGTCGTCGAGCACCTCGACGAACGCCCCGTGACCCAACCGGGCCATGGCGGCAAGGGCCTTGGACAGATCGGCGGCGGCAGGGCTCGACTCGTGTGTGCGCCAGCCACGCCGGGAGACGAGGTCCGCGACGGCGCCCCGGGCAGCCGCCGACTCGGCGTCGTCGTGCTCACCGTCCGTGCTGCTGATGCGGTCCGCCGCGGCACCGAGCACCTTGTGCAGCGGACGCTCCGGGTCGTCGAGCGCCGCCAGTACGTCCGCGATTTCGGCCACCTTCATGCCGCCCACGTCGAGCAGGGCACGGATCAGCCGGAGCCGACGCTCGTGCGCCTCGCCGTAGCTCGCCTGGTTCCGGCTGGTCAGCTCGCCCGACGGCAGCAGCCCCTCACGGACGTAGTACTTGATCGTCGGTACCGGCACTCCGGCCTTCCGGCTCAACTCCCCGATGCGCACTGCTGGTTCACTCCCCGATCTTCGCCCTGCCCGCCGCGCCGACCCTTGCCAGCCCGCCCCCCATCATAGATAGTGGCGCTATCGGATAGCGGATAGTGCCGCTATCCGCTCTTGGGGGTGGTGGCCTTGTTCTCCTTACGTAGGTCCTCGTGGCCCGCGACGCCGTGGTCGTCCTCGGCGTCATGGCGGTCGTGGCATCGACCGCTGGTGCTGTTCTCGGCGGCCATGGCGGTGACGGCGGTTCTGTCCGCGGTGGGACTCGTGGTCGACGACCGCGTTCTGGCGGGCGCGCCCATCTGGGCCAAGCCGTTCAAGTTCTCGGTCTCATTCGCGGCGTACTGCCTGTCCCTGGCCTGGATGCTGTCGTTCCTCCCCGGCAGCCGACGTGTCGGCCGGTGGGCGGGCACCGTCGTCGCGCTCACGAGTCTCGTCGAGATGGTGATCATCATCGGGCAGGCCGCACGCGGACGGCGCAGCCACTTCAACTACGCGACACCGTTCGACGAGGCGCTGTACAACACCATGGCCGTCACGGTCGCCGTCCTGTGGACGGCCACGCTCGTCGTCGCCGTTCTGCTGCTGCGCGCCCGCATCGCCGACCGTGCATCCGCCTGGGCGATGCGCTCCGGCATCGTCCTGGCCCTGGCCGGCGCCGCCGTCGGCTTCCGGATGGCCCAGCCCGCACCGGGCCAGCGGCGCGGCGTCTCCCAGGTGGTCGGCGCACACAGCGTGGGCGTGCCGGACGGCGGTCCCTCGATGCCCCTGACCGGCTGGTCCACGACCGGCGGCGATCTGCGGATCCCGCACTTCGTCGGCCTGCACGCACTGCAGCTGCTGCCGGCGCTCGTCATGGTGCTGACCGTCCTCGCACCGCGCTTTCCCCGCCTCGCCGACGACCGGGTTCGGTTGCGCCTGGTGCTGCTCGGCTCGGGGGCCTACGCAGCCGCCTTCGGCCTGGTCCTCCGGCAGGCGTTGCAAGGGCGGCCGCTGATCCACCCGGACACGGCGATGCTGGGGGCGGCCGGCCTGGTCCTGCTGGCGGTCGTTCTCGGGACGTACGGATCCCTGCGGGCAGCCCGGACGCCCTCCGCCCGCAAAGCAACCGACACCGAAGGCACCTCCACCTCGACGGAAAGCACCTCAGCCTCGACGGACAGCACCCCCACCTCGAGGGGAAGCACCTCAGCCTCGGCAGAAAGCACCCCCACCTCGAAGGAACTCACGCCATGACGGGATTCCTCTTCGCGCTCTCCTTCTGGCTGGCCGCACCGGTCTGGTTGCTCATGATCTTCGCGCCGGGCTGGGGCCCGACCGCCCGTATCGCCAGATCACCGTGGACCGTAGTGCCCATTCTCCTCGTCTATCTCGGGCTCGTGGTTCCGGTGTTCCCCGAGCTGTGGACCGCGGTCAGCAGCCCGGACCTCGACACCTTCCGCGACCTGACGGCCCTGGCGAACGGGGCTGGAGCCGTCTGGGCACAGGTCATCGCATGGGATCTTCTGATCGGGCAGTGGATGTACCTGGAGGGCAGACGGCTGGGGCTCCCAGCCCTGCTGATGGGTCCGCTGCTGATCCTCACGGTCCTGCTGTCGCCGTTCGGGCTGCTGACCTTCCTGGTGCTGCGCGCCGCACGAGACCGACGCACGAGCCGCAACACCCTGCCCCGGGCGACGGCCGACGCGGCCTGACGATGCCCAGAGACGGCCCCAGGAACAGCACCAAGCCCCCTGCCGATGGAAAACCCGCAGGCAGGGGGCTTGATCGATAGAACTTACTTCTTCTTGCCCTGGTTCTTGACCGCCTCGATCGCCGCCGCGGCCGCCTCGGGGTCGAGGTACTTGCCGCCCGGGGTGACCGGCTTGAAGTCGGCGTCGAGCTCGTAGTACAGCGGGATGCCCGTCGGGATGTTCAGGCTCGCGATGTCCGCGTCCGAGATGCCGTCCAGGTGTTTGACCAGGGCGCGCAGGCTGTTGCCGTGGGCCGCGACCAGGACCGTGCGGCCGGCCAGGAGGTCGGGGACGATGCCGTCGTACCAGTACGGGAGCATGCGGACGACGACGTCCTTGAGGCACTCCGTCTTCGGGCGCAGCTCCGGCGGGATGGAGGCGTAGCGCGCGTCGTCGGCCTGGGAGAACTCGGAGTCGTCCGCGAGCGCGGGCGGCGGGGTGTCGTACGAGCGGCGCCAGAGCATGAACTGCTCCTCGCCGAACTCGGCCAGCGTCGCCGCCTTGTCCTTGCCCTGCAGGGCGCCGTAGTGGCGCTCGTTCAGGCGCCAGGAGCGGTGGACCGGGATCCAGTGGCGGTCCGCGGACTCCAGCGCCAGCTGGGCCGTGCGGATCGCACGCTTCTGGAGGGAGGTGTGGACCACATCGGGGAGCAGGCCGGCGTCCTTGAGCAGCTCACCGCCGCGGACCGCCTCCTTCTCGCCCTTCTCGTTCAGGTTGACGTCCACCCAGCCGGTGAACAGGTTCTTCGCGTTCCACTCGCTCTCGCCGTGGCGGAGGAGGATCAGCTTGTACGGTGCGTCGGCCATGCCCCAGAGCGTAATCCACGCTTTCGACCCCCCAGAGCCCGCGCCCAGCAGCCGGACAGTTGACGGCATCTGTTAATTGAGTGGCCACGATCAACTTCGCGCATGTAAGTTGCGGATACTGCTTGAGCCACTTACTTCACTGTGTACCCACGGGGGGTCCTGCCATGTCCGTCGCCCGTCTCAGACGAGCCGCCCGGGAGAGCGTCTCCGGGCTCCCCCGTGAGTTCTGGTGGCTGTGGACCAGCACCCTCGTCAACCGGCTGGGCGGCTTCGTCGCCACCTTCATGGCGCTCTATCTCACCCTCGACCGCGGCTACTCGGCCTCGTACGCCGGTCTCGTCGCCTCCCTGCACGGGCTCGGCGGGGTCGTCTCCGCGCTGGGCGGCGGGGTGATGGCCGACCGGCTCGGCAGGCGGCCCACCCTGCTGATCGCGCAGACCTCCACCGCCGCCTCGGTCGCGCTGCTCGGCTTCATGCACGACCCGGTCGCCATCGCCGCCGTCGCGTTCGTCGTCGGCATGGCCTCCAACGCCTCCCGGCCCGCCGTGCAGGCGATGATGGCCGACATCATCCGGCCCGAGGACCGGGTGCGGGCGTTCTCGCTCAACTACTGGGCCATCAACCTCGGCTTCGCCGTCTCCTCCATGGCCGCCGGGTTCATCGCCGAGTTCAGCTATCTCGCCGGATTCCTGATCGAGGCCGGGATGACCCTGGCGTGCGCGATCGTCGTCTTCGCCAAGCTGCCCGAGTCGCGGCCCACGGCCACCGCCAAGGAGGCGGACGCGGACATCGGCCTCGGGACCGTGCTGCGCGACGGGCGGTACATGGCCGTCGTCGGGCTGTCCTTCCTCGTCGCCCTCGTCTTCCAGCAGGGCTCGGTCGGACTGCCGGTGGCCATGGGGCGGGCCGGGTTCTCGCCCGCCGACTACGGCCTGGCCATCGCCGTCAACGGCGTGCTGATCGTCGCCCTGCAGATCCCGGTCACGCGGTTCATCGAGCACCGCGACCCGCGCACCCTGCTGGTCGCCTCGTCCCTGCTCGCGGGCTACGGCTTCGGGCTGACCGCCTTCGCCGGGTCGGTCGGCGTCTTCATGCTCACCGTGTGCGTGTGGACGCTCGCCGAGATCGTGAACGCGCCGACGCAGACGGGGCTCGTCGTCCGGCTGTCGCCCGTGCACGGCCGTGGGCGCTACCAGGGCATGTACACGCTGTCGTGGTCCCTCGCGTCCCTGATCGCGCCGCTCATGTCCGGCATGGTCATCGACCGGTTCGGGGCCGCGTGGCTCTGGGCGATGTGCGCGCTGGTGGGCACGGTCGCGGGCGTCGGATACGGCGTTCTCATGCGCGGCCTGCCGACGGAAGGGCCGGTCCCGGCTCAGCAGCCGTCCACTTCGGCGCCGCAGTCCGTGCCGCTGGAGGAGACGGCCTGACGGCGCGGCCTCCGGCCACTCGCCGTCAGGGAGGCCGGGCACATCGCACAGGCCGCGGGTGCGGTCGAGCCCCCCGGCCGCCCCGTGCGTGTTCCGCGGCCGACGCCCGGGAAAATCCCCTGCCCCGCACCGAGAGCATCACGGTGCGGGGCAGGGAAAGCAGGCCCGGCCTGGTCATTAACGGACGAAGTTCCGATCAAAGACAGACCCGCCCTGGCCGAGACCAGACGCGCCCGGCCCGAATTCAGACCCACCCTGCCCGACAACACCGGACGCGGGCTGGCCGAAATCGGACGTGGGCTGGGAGACGCTCCCGAAATCGGCTCCGGCGCTGCCCATGTCGTCGTTGTCGTCGGCGAGGACCTGGCCCGCGCCTCCCAGCAGGACGGTCCCGGCGAAAGCGACGGCGGCCAGCACGGTGCGTGCACGCATGAACTTCTCCTTCGATTATCGGTGTGTACTCGGCAGAGGTATGCCGCCGACCCCCGCACGAGAAGCGTTGACGTGCACACAAGCACCCGAACAGGCGGCACACATGGCGCCACCCGCACCGGGCCCCACCCAAGGAGGGCCCCTTTTCCGTTAAATTCGGTATGCATTCGGTATGCACGGGATATTCCCCCGAATGCCCCACACCCCCGCCTCCACTCGCCTTCGTTAGGTGACCGTGACGCGATTGGACTGGCACGCAACAGAGGATCATCCGACGACCGCACTTCACTGGGACGGCGATGCGGGGCTCAAGTCATCCACCGACCTGCTCCATGATTTCCTGAATAAGATCAATAGAATGGAAACTGAATATCGCCGGGCCATGGCCGATCTGTATGGAGCCTCCTGACGGAGCGCACGGAGGATCCAGAGGGATTATCGATGGACAGGATTTACGACGACACCGGCCTCTACGACCAGATCTGGACCGTCCCCGAACCGGACATCGCGCCGAACGACTGGGACCCGGTCGAAGAGCTGGCCCAGATACTGTCCACGACGGCCCCCGTCACCCCCACGGCCACCCCGCCGACCACGCCGTCCCGCCGCAGGAGCAACCGCCGGCGGCTCCGCCAGGAGTCCCATCTCCTCGACGGCGGCCGGCGCACGACGTACGTCACGGTCCTGATCGCGATGGTCTCGCTGTGCGCGGTGTGCATGCTGGGCTGGTCCGTCTCCTATTCCTACGGCCAACTGCGCGGGATCGCCTCGACCGTGCTGCCCGTGAGACTGGCGCAGTGCTGGCCGCTGACGGTGTACGGGCCCTGGTTCGTGGCGGCTCTCTCCGTCCTGCGGGCCACCGTTCAGCGCCGCAGTGCGCGGCGTTCCTGGTGCGTCGTGGTGGCCGCCTCGGCCATGGCCGTGGCGTTGTGCATCAGCAATTGGTCGCACGCCCAGCTTGCGCCGGTCATCTTCGGAATTCCGCCGGTCACCGCCCTGGTGTGCTTCGGGGAACTCGTCGGCCAGATCTCGGCCAAGACCCGGCCGCGGCACGCGCACGCCACACATGCCGATCGTCCTGTTTCCAAGCACTGACAGCCCCGGCGGGCCTCAACAGCCCTCAACAGCCGCGAGGGCCGAAAGCCGTGAGCTGCAGGCCGTGAGCTGTAGGCCGTAGGCCGTGAAAGCGGTGAATGCTGTCGGAGCCGTGAAACCCATGAAGGGGTCCGCGGCAATCGTCCTCACGGATGCATCCGTGCCTCTCCCGGATGCATCCGCGCCGCTCACGGGTGCATCCGCGCCCCCTTCAGCACCTTGTCCACCCCGTTCCGGGGGCCGTACACCGCCAGTCCGACCGGATCCAGGTCCGCCGTCGCCACCGCCCGCACCGCCGCGCGGTTGTCGCGGTCGTTGCCCGTCGTGAAGAGGTCGGCCGTGAACACCGCGCGCGGCAGGGCCCGCGCGAGAGCCCGCCCGTGCGCCGCTACCAGGGTTTCCTTCGTGCCCTCGAAGACCAGCACCGGCTGGCGGAACATCGGGAGGTAGGAGACCCCGTCCGCGTCCTCGTAGGGATCGCCGATCACCTCGGGGACCTGGCTGCCCAGGCCGCTGACCAGGAACGCCGTCACGTTCAGGCGCTGCCAGGGCTCCAGGTCCTCGCGCAGCAGTACGGCGATCTTGGTCTCGAAGCGGATCGGCTCGGCGGGCGCATCGGGTCGCTGTTCGGTGTTCATGGGGTGAGACTGCCGGGCGTCGTCCGGCGTGGTCTTGTACGTTTTTTGCGTGGCCGCCGCAGCTCAGCCGGAAGTCTCCGCCTGGCGCCCGCGCATCCCGGGTGTCGTGGAGGTCTTCCACGCCCACTTCACCGAGTACGCCTACCCGATGCACGTCCACGACGCCTGGACGCTGCTGATCGTCGACGACGGGGCCGTGCGGTACGACCTGGACCGGCATGAGCACGGGACCCCGCACGACACCGTGTCGCTGCTGCCGCCGCACGTTCCGCACAACGGCTCCCCCGCCACCCCGCAGGGCTTTCGCAAGCGGGTGCTGTATCTCGACGGCAGTCACCTCGGGGACGAGCTGATCGGTCCGGCCGTCGACGGTCCCGACCTCAGGGATCCCGTGCTGCGGCTGCGGGTCGGGCAGGTGCACGCCGCGCTCGGGCGGCCCGGTGACGAGCTGGAGGCGGAGAGCCGGCTGGTCCTCGTCGGGGAGCGGCTGCGGGATCATCTGCGGCGCCGCGAGAGCCGCACCGGCCGCCCCGACCCCGCCCTCGCGCGTTCCCTGCGCGAGCTGCTCGACGAGCACGTCACCGAGGGGCTCGTCCTCGCCGACGCCGCGCGGCTGCTGCACGCCCATCCTGCCCATCTGGTGCGGGCGTTCAGTGCCGCCTACGGCATCGCGCCGCACCAGTACCTGACATCCCGCAGGGTCGGCCGGGCCCGCCGGCTGCTGCTGGACGGGCTGGCGCCGGGTGAGGTGGCGGCGGCGACCGGGTTCTGCGACCAGGCCCATCTCACCCGGCACTTCAAGAAGCTGGTGGGGGTGCCTCCGGGGCGCTACCGGGTCAGTGCGCGCTGGGCGTCGTAGAGGTTGCGCGGACGTACGGCGTCCGTGGTGCCGTACAGCTCCAGGCGGGAGTGCAGATCGCCGGTGAAGTCGGGGACGTCGGTCTGGTCGAACTCGTGGACCTCGTTCAGGCCCACCGTCGCCGACCAGGGCGCCAGGGCGTCGATCTTCATCAGGCCCGCGCGGCCGTTGGTGACCCTGATGTTCCAGTGGGTGAAGCGGGCGCCGAACAGGGGACCCGCGTTGGCGTCCCCGCCGTGGCGGCCGTCGTTGTTCACCGTGATGTCGGTGCGCACGTCGGCGAAGGGCAGGCCGCGGTGCGAGTCGAAGGTGCCCATCTGCATCTCGCCGCGCGACCAGACGTTGTGGGAGGACAGTCCCTCGACGTTGATGCCGTGCAGCTGGGTGCCGGCCGGCGCGGGGACCGTGCGCTGCTCGATCGTGAAGTCCTCGATCAGGTTGTCGTGGGAGCCCTCGCGGCAGAAGTACGGGTGGTGCGAGCCGCGGCCGGCGACGCGGGTGCGGCGCAGGGTGCAGGCGGAGGCCGCGACCAGGCCGAAGCCGTTGTCGACGTTGCGGACCGTCACGTCGTCCACCCGGCAGTCGTAGGCGCACTGCAGGACCACGCCGTTGTAGCCCTTGTCGAGGAGGTGCGGTGACATCGGGGTCTGCATCACCTCCAGCGTGAGGCCTTCGACGGCCGACCCGGTCAACTCCGTTACGTGGGTGGTGAACTGGGGGTTCCACTCGGGGCGCAGGTCCAGCGGGAGCGGGCGTTCGAGGGTGATGCGGCGGCCGTGCACGCGGGTGATGCGGACCGGCCATTCGTAGGGGACGTAGGACAGCAGTTTGGTCTTGTCGTCCCAGTGGTACGACGCCGGGCCGGGGCCGTCGCCCGCCATGTGCTGGAGGAGGGTGTGGGCCTGGTCGTCGGCGAGGCGCAGGAGGACGAGCCGGCCGGGGTGGAGACCGGAGGCATCGGCGACGGTGACGGTCCAGTCACCCTGGTGGGCCGGCTCGACGGGGGTGAGGGCCGTCCACTCGTCGCGCTTGTTGCCGGTCCAGCCCTCGAAGGGCCAGGCCCGCGCCTTGACGGCGGCGGTCAGGGAGTCCCAGCGGGCGTGCGGGGCGAGCCAGATGAGGCCGCCGGCCCACGACCAGGCGGACTTGTCGCCGCCGTAGCGGGAGCCGTAGACGCCGATCAGTTCGGTGAGGTTCTTCGTGGCGTACAGGGTCGTGCGGCCGCTGCCGGCGCCGCGCAGGACGACGTTCGAGTCGCCGATGCGGATCAGGCCGTCGATGCGGAAGGTGCCGGGCGGGATGGTGACCGTGCCACCGCCGGCCCTTCCGGCGGCGGCGATGGCACGGTTGATCGCGGGGGCGCAGTCGGTGGTGCCGTCGGGCACGGCGCCGTAGTCGGTGACGTCGGCGACGGTCCGGGGGCGGGGGAAGCGGCGGGCTCCGGCACGGTGGCCCGCCCGGCCGACGTACGGGATCTGCGGATGGGTGAAGGGGGTCCGGGTGAACTCCCGCCAGAGGGAGGGGACTTCACCCGACGCCGCTGCCGCCGTGCCGGTGGCCGCGCCCAGAGCCACGGCGGTGGCGCCGGCGAGGAGTGTCCGTCTGCTGACGTGCCCGTGGTTCATGTCCAGCCGCCCCTTCGCGTTCATTTATATGAACTGCATTCAGGATTCTGTTGGCGGTGAGCATGCCAGTACTGTCCGGGGGTGGGGAAGGGGTCATACGGAGTCAGCCAGTCGGATTCATGTTCACAGGCGTGACCATCCTCCGGGAAAACGGTGAAAGCCGTCCGCCTGGTGATCACCGGGGATTGGCGTCATGTCCATGGATGACTCACAGAAGGCACAGGAACCACAGACTCCTCGCGATCCATCCACAAAGACCCGCTTCCTGCCGGTCGGACGTCTCTCGACCGCCGTCGCGGGAGCCGTCGCCCTGGTCGCCCTCAGCGTCGGCGTGGCCCTCGCGGCGACCTCGGGCGACGACTCCGGTCCCCGGCACGGCGTCACGAACACCGTCCCGCCGGACGCGGACTCCGCAGGCACCTCCGGCGGGGGCACCGACGGCGGGAGCAGCAGCGGCGACGACGGTGGTGGCACCGTCAGCGGGAGCGGGGGCACCGACGGCGGAGGCGGCTCCGTGGGCACCACCGGCGGCGCCGACCCGAGCCCGACGTCCACCTCGCCCGACGACCCCGGCCCCTCGGGCGAGCCCTCCCCGCCGGTCGACCTGAACGAGCTCGACCGGCGCATCACGGAACTCGACAAGAAGGTCGACCGGCTGCCGACCAAGAAGGAACTGGCCGACGCCCTGCGGGCCTTCGCCGACCAACTGGACAAGAGCGAAGCCAGCGGACAGCCGGACCCTTCCTGACCTGAGGCTTCCGGCCGCCCGGGGTCAGTCGGCCGAGCGCCGCGTCAGATGAGCGAACGCGTCCAGGTTCCGCGTCGTCTCGCCCCGGGACACCCGCCACGCGTACTCCCTGCGGATCGCGGAGGCGAAACCCAGCTCCAGCAGGGTGTTGAAGGCACCGTCGGCCGCCTCCAGGACCTGTCCGAGGAGGCGGTCGATCTCCTCGGCGGTGACGGCGGAGAGGGGCAGGCGGGCGGTGACGTAGACGTCGCCGAGGCGGTCGACGGCGTAACTCACGCCGTACAGCTTGAGGTTGCGCTCCAGCAGCCAGCGGTGGACGCCCGCCTCGTTCTCGTCGGGGTGGCGGACGACGAAGGCGTTGAGGGAGAGGGTGTGGCGGCCGAGGAGGAGACTGACGGTCGTGGAGAGCTTGCGGGTCCCGGGGAGTTTGACGACGTAGTTCCCGGGCTCCGGGCTCTCCCACTCCAGTTCGGCGTCCTTCAGGAAACCCTCGACGACCTGCGCACCCTTGTCCACGTCACCCATGCTGGGAGCGTACGCGACGGCGGTGCGACTGGGTCGCCGCCGTGTACACGTCGGCCGTGGCGGCGGCCGACGTGTCCCAGCCGAAGGACTGCGCGTGCCGGGCGGCGGCCGCGCCCATGCGCGCCGACAGGGACGGCTCGTCGACGAATCGGCGCAGCTCGCGCGCGTAGTCAGCCGGGTTGTGGCCCTCCACGAGGAAGCCGGTGACGCCGTCGCGCACGGCGACCGGAAGGCCGCCGACCGCCGCGGCGAGCACCGGTGTCCCGGCCGCCTGCGCCTCTATGGCGACCAGGCCGAAGGACTCGCTGTAGGAGGGCATGACGAGGACGGACGCGGCCCGGAACCAGTCGGCGAGCTGCTCCTGGCCCACCGGCGGGCGGAACCGTACGACATCGGCGACGCCGAGCCGGGCGGCGAGCTTCTGCAGACCCTCGGGTTTGGCGAGGCCGCTGCCGCTCGGGCCGCCGACGATCGGCACGACGATCCGGGAGCGCAACTCCGGGCGCTCGTCGAGCAGGACCGCCACGGCCCGCAGCAGGACGTCCGGGGCCTTGAGGGGCTGTATGCGGCCCGCGAAGAGCGGGATCAGGGCGTCCTGCGGGAGGCCGAGGCGGGCGCGGGCGGCGGCGCGGCCGTCGGCGGGGCGGAAGCGGTCGAGGTTCACGCCGGGGTGGACCACGGCGACCTTGGAGGGGTCGGCCGCGTAGTGCCGGACGAGTTCGTCGGCCTCCTCGTCGGTGTTGGCGATGAGCCGGTCCGCGGCGGCGACGATCTGCGTCTCGCCGATCACGCGGGCGGCGGGCTCGGGGGTGTCGCCGTCGGCCAGGTTGGCGTTCTTGACCTTGGCCATGGTGTGCATGGCATGCACCAGGGGGACGCCCCAGCGCTGGGCGGCGAGCCAGCCGACGTGGCCGGAGAGCCAGTAGTGGGAGTGGACGAGGTCGTAGTAGCCGGGGCGGTGGCCGGCCCAGGCCTGCATCACGCCGTGCGTGAAGGCGCACAGCTGGGCCGGGAGGTCCTCCTTGGCGAGGCCCTCGTAGGGCCCCGCGTCGACGTGCCGGACGAGGACGCCCGGGGCGAGCTGGACCGTGGGCGCGAGCCCGCCCGCCGTCGCCCGGGTGAAGATCTCGACCTCGATGTTGATCGCGGCCAGGCGCTGGGCCAGCTCCACGATGTAGACGTTCATGCCGCCGGCGTCACCGGTGCCGGGCTGGTGGAGCGGTGAGGTGTGCACGGAGAGCATGGCGACGCGGCGGGGCCTGCGGTGCAGCCTGAGCCGCGAGGGAGCCACCGGAGAGCGTCGCCCGAGCCTGCTGACGTACTGGCTCACGTCGCGTTCCTCCTTGCTGCGGGCATGCCGACCGGAGGACCGTCCGTGCCCTCCACGGTGGTGCAACAGCGGACGGGCACGCCTCCATTTCCCACGCGAGCACCTTTACCAAATCATGACCATCCATCGATCAACCGTTCGATCACTCGTCCGCGGAGGCGCGAGGGGGACCCGGTCCCCCCGGCCCCGCATACCCTCGTAGACATGACAGCCCGCGCGACGCCCCTCCCCCACTCTCGGCTTCGCCCGACCGGGGGGACCCCCGTCGTGGGAACGGTGACGCGCGGGACGACCAACCCCAATCGGCTGCGGCGCATGGACCGCTGGATCGCGGCCGTGCACGGTGCCGAGCTGCGGCGCGCCGGGGACCCGGTGACGGTCGACCTCGGGTACGGGGCGGCACCCTGGACCGCCGTCGAACTGCTCGGCCGGCTGCGCACCGTCGCACCCCGCGCACGAGTGGTCGGTATCGAGATCGAGCCGGAGCGGGTCACGGCGGCACGGCCGTACGAGCGCGACGGCCTCACCTTCCGGCACGGCGGCTTCGAGCTCCCCGTGGCCGGGCGCCCGTTGCTCGTCCGGGCCGCCAACGTGCTGCGGCAGTACGACGAGGACGAGGTCGCCGCCGTGTGGCAGCGGCTGTGCGCGCGCCTCGCCCCGGCGGCGGACGGCTCGCGCGGGGGGCTGCTGGTCGAGGGGACCTGCGACGAGATCGGGCGGCGGCACGTATGGGTGGCGCTCGGGCCGGAGGGCCCGCGGACGGTCACCTTCGCGACCCGGCTGGGCTCCCTGGAACGCCCCTCGGACCTCGCCGAACGGCTGCCCAAGGCGCTGATCCACCGCAATGTCCCCGGCGAGCCGGTGCACGCCTTCCTGCGCGACTTCGACCGCGCCTGGGCCGCCGCCGCGCCCTACGCCTCCTACGGCGCCCGCCAGCGCTGGATCCGCACGGTCCGGGATCTGCGGGCCGACTGGCCGGTGACGGACTCGCCGGCGCGCTGGCGGCAGGGGGAAGTGACCGTGGCGTGGGGGGCGTTGGCGCCGGGCGTCCGCTGAGTCCCCGGGCGCCCGCGCGTCCGGGGACCAGCAGGGCCGGGGTGCGTGCGCCCGAGTCGGCCGAAGGGAACGAAGTCCGGGCGCCGTTCGTCACATCGGCGAGGTGATCGTCGTAGGCGGTGGGGGCTGGTGGGAAGTACGCGAGGGGGGCGGGGAAGCTTACGGAGCGGGCGGGGCGAAAATCCGACTTCCGACGACCTCTGTCACTTTGCGCCTGTCCGTGGCACGATCCCTCGGGCGACCACAAGTTACTGACGGTAAATCAGGTTGGGGGACGTATGGGTACGGGCAAGCGCGGCCTGCTCACGGCTGCCGTGACCGTGGTGTGCGCGGTGACCGTGCTGGCCGCGCCCGGCGCGGCGTTCGCCGCCCCGAAGCCCACGCCGGGTACGAGGGCGACGCCGAGCGCGTCCCCGGCGCCTCCCCCCGGCAAGGACCTCGAAAAGGTCCGCGAGAAGCTCGACCGGCTCTACCACGACGCGGCCGTGGCCACCGACGCCTACAACGCGGCCGAGGAGGCGGCGAAGCAGCAGTCCGCCCGGATCGTCGACCTGGCGAAGAAGATCGTCGAGGGCCAGAAGAGGCTGGACGGCCTCAAGGACCAGGCGGGCGCGGCGGCCCGGGCGCAGTACCGCAACGGCGGACTGCCGCCCACGGCCCAGTTCCTGCTCAGCGACGATCCGGAGCAGTTCATCGACGGGGCCGGGACGGTGCTCAACGGCCAGCGGGCGACCAAGAAGCTGATCACCGAAATGACCCGCACCCAGAAGGACTTGCAGAGCTACGCCGACGACGCCTCGGCCGAGTGGCAGAAGCTGGAGGCGGGCCGCAAGGCCAAGGACACGGCAAAGAAGAGGATCCAGCAGCAGATCGCCGAGGCCGAGCAGCTCGAATCCCGGCTGGAGAAGAAGGAGAAGGAGCGGCTCGCCAAGCTGGAACAGGAGGCCGCCTACAAGGCGCAGACCGCCTGGCTGGACACGGGCGTCCTCAAGGAGATCAACGGCAAGGCCTCCGAGCAGGGCAAGGCGGCGGTCGAGTTCGCCACGGCCCAGCTGGGCAAGCCGTATGTGTGGGGCGCCGAGGGCCCCAGCTCCTACGACTGCTCGGGCCTGACCTCCCAGGCCTGGGCGAAGGCCGGCCACCCCATTCCACGCACCTCGCAGGAACAGTGGAAGCAGCTCAAGCACGTCGACGTCAAGGACATGCGCCCCGGCGACCTCATCATCTACTTCGACGACGCCAGCCACGTCGCGATGTACGTGGGCGACGGCGCGATCATCCACGCCCCGCGACCGGGGCGGACGGTCACGGTCGCGGGCGCGGGCTCGATGCCGATCCTCGGGGTCGTACGGCCGGACGCGTGAGGGCGCATCCTGCGGCAGGAGACGCAGGCGCGTCATGTGCCCGGAGACGTGAGCGCATCCTGTGGGCGAAGGTGTGAGCGCAACCGGTGGGCGGAGGTATGAGCGCGCTGCAAGGCCGGGCACATGGGCTTCGTCAGGGGCCGGACGCGTGAGCCGGGTCATGTGACGGCCCCCACGGACGCCCCGGACACCCCGGACGCCTCCGTGCCCCACCTCCATGGACCCCCTCCATGGACCCTCTCCATGCCCCTGCCGTGTGACCCACCGCACGCTCAACCCCCGCACAAACCGGGGCGATACGTGAGGTTCGTCATCCCCTCTCACCCGGCATCCTGTCCAACTGCGGTACGGATCGCGACATATGACAGGGGCCTGCACCGGAGCGACGCGGCTCACACCATTCCATCGGGGTGGTCTCTACCGCTATGGTCAGCCGGTCGGTGGGTCGAGGTCCCTCGTTCCCACCACGCCCTCGGGGGGAGGGAAGGAACCAACACGATGCCCGTACCCGTACCGCGGCAGAGAGCGATCCCGGCCGTGGAGAGTGGTCAGGCGCAGGCTGCCACCCATGGCGGCCCCCTCAAGGAAGAAGTCCACAGGGGCGCCGCGACCGGCGCCGCGACCGGCGCCACTCTCACCCTGCTGCTGATCGAGGACGATCCGGCCGGTTCGCCGATCGTGCCCGAACTGCTGGACTCCTCCGGCAAGCCCATCCGCGTGCGCACCGCCCGCAACCTCACCGAGGCCGAGCGGCTGCTCACCGACGACGTCCACTGCATCCTGCTGGATCTCGCGCTTCCGGCCCCCGGCAGCACCGGGGACGACGAGCTGGCCGTGCTCAAGCACGTACTGACGCTCGCGCCCCGGCACGCCGTGCTCGCGCTGACCGCCTCCGGCGACGCCGAGCGCGCCGCCGAAGCGGTGCGCGTGGGCGCCCAGGACTACCTTTTCCGGGACGAACTGGACGGCCGCCTGCTCAGCCGGGCCATTCGCTACGCGGTGGAGCGGAAACGCTCCGACACCGCCGAGCGACGCCTCGCGGAGGGTCGGCTGCGCGCCCAGGAGAACCGCCGCCTGGAGCGCGGGCTGCTGCCCACGCCGCTGCTGGAGGGCTCCTCGCTGCGCTTCGCCGCCCGCTACCGCCCCGGCCGATCCCGGGCCCTGCTCGGCGGCGACTTCTACGACGCCGTGCGCACCCCCGACGGCACCGTGCACGCCATGATCGGCGACGTCTGCGGCCACGGCCCGGACGAGGCCGCGCTCGGCGTGGAGCTGCGCATCGCCTGGCGGGCGCTGACGCTGGCGGGGCTGTGCGGGGACGAGCTGCTGGGCACGCTCCAGGAAGTGCTGGAGCACGAGCGCGCCGACGAGGAGATCTTCGCGACGCTGTGCACGGTGGACATCGCCCCGGACGGCCGCCACGCGGGCCTGTGCCTGGCCGGCCATCCGTCCCCGCTGATCGCGCGCCCCGGCCGGGCCGCGAAACTGCTGCCGTACGAAAAGAACGGCCCCGCCCTCGGCCTGCTCCCCGGTGCCCGCTGGCCGCGGATGCAGGTGGAGCTGGGTGCCGAGTGGAGCCTGATGCTCTACACCGACGGCCTGATCGAGGGCCGGGTCGGCACGGGCGGCGAGCGCCTCGGCCAGGACGGCATGGTGGAGCTGATCCGCCGGCAGCTGGCCGAGGGCCTGCGCGGCGAGAACCTGCTGCGGGCCGCGGTGAGCGAGGTCCGCGACCTCAACGGCGGCGAGCTGACGGACGACGTGGCCGTGGTCCTGCTGGACCGCATGCCGTAGGCGCCCCGGGCGCCGGAGGGGTCAGCGGCCGCCGTTGTACGGACCGTACGGGCCGTCGCTGCTGCTTCCGCCGCGGCGGCGGCCCCAGCCGTTGCCGCCGGAGACCTGCTTGAGCGCGGGGCGCACGTCCACGATGTAGACGATGCTCGCGACCACACCGGCGATCGGCAGGATGGACAGGAGCGAGAACAGATAGCTGACCACCAGCGCGATGCCGAGGATGATCAGCCAGAAGACCTTGTTCTGCTTGTCGGCCGCGCGGAAGGCGTCCTCGCGCCGGAACGCGGCATCGAAGAGCCCGAACGCGGCGAGGGCCATCATGACGATCTTCAAGATCCCCATGAACCCCGCGAAGCCCAACATCAGCATGCTGTCCACCGCCCGCTCTCGCCCGATCCGTACGCCGCCACCGTACCCATAGAACGGGCCGGACACCCCAATGGTGCCCGGCCCGTATCCGCCCGGTCGGTCGTGCTCACTTGGCCGGCGGGGTCGTCTTCTTCGCGCCGGTGGCCTTGCGGGGGGCCGGGGTCTTCTTCGCCGCGGGCTTCTTCTCCGCGGGCTCGGCCTTGGCCTCGGCCGGCTTCGGCTCCTCCTTGACGTCGACCGCCTCGGGCTTGCCCTCGACGGCGATGGCCAGCTCCTCGATCTCGTCGGCGGCCTCGCCGCGCCAGGACTTCACGGCCTGCTCGCCGTGCTCGGCGACCTTCTCGTAGGTCTCGCGGGCCTTGACGGCGTACTCGGCGGCGACGCCGACCCCGCGCAGGGCGAGGTCCTGGGCGTTCTCACCGAACTTCTTCAGGTCGACGTCGAGGGTGCCGATGAACTCGTTGACCTTGGTCTGCAGCACCTCCTGCGCCTCCTTGGCCCGGGCGGTGGCCTTCTCCTGCACGGCCTTCGGGTCGGTGTTGCGCACGGCCTCGATCCGGGCCGGGGCCTCGGCGCGCAGCTGCTCGACCAGGGCGGGCACCTTCTTGGCCTGCTGCAGGGCGAGGTCGGCGGTACCGGCGGCGAAGTAGAGCGGAGTCGGGTCGCTGAGGGTCTTGCGCAGGTCGTCGGTGATGGCCATGGTGATGGTCCTCCCGGATTCGCGTTCGGCTGAGGTTGGTGTGGTCCGCGGTGCTGCGGCCGGGGCTGAATTGTCGAGGTCCGGCTTATCCGGCCGTCCGCCGCGGACCGGCATCACTGCCGCCGGCCGTGCGGGTGCCGCGTACGGCGGTGTCGCTCGGGACGTCGGTGTCCCCGGGCCGTTCCTCCGCAGCCGCCTCACCGAGGTCCTCGGCCGGGTCGCCGATCCCGAATCCGTTCTCCTTGCGGAAGGACTCGTAGATCTGGAGCAGCACCTGCTTCTGCCGCTCGTTGAGCGTGGGATCGGCGAGGATGACCGCTCTGGTCTCCACCTCGTCCCGGTCCCGTTCGGCGTCGAGGATGCCGGCGCGGACGTACAGCGTCTCGGCGGAGATGCGCAGCGCCTTGGCGACCTGCTGGAGCACCTCCGCGCTGGGCTTGCGCAGCCCGCGCTCGATCTGGCTCAGGTACGGATTGGACACCCCGGCGGCGTCGGCGAGCTGCCGCAGCGAGAGCTGGGCGTTGCGCCGCTGCTCGCGCAGGTACTCACCGAGATTGCCGACGTTGAGCGATGCCATGCCTCCACCTTGCCCCACCATCGCTAACTATTGCAAGCACCTGCTTGCAATAGTGCGCCACACCACGCGAAGGATTCACCCACCCGCCGCACGACCGGCGTACCGGACTGAGCCCTTCAGTTCCGGTCCGACGGCCCTAGAACCGCACCTGCCGGCCGTACGTCGTCAGCCAGTCCCGGATCGATCCGAAGTCGGCCTCCGTCAGGCCGTAGCGGTGGTCCACGCGATGGAGGAGGGCCGGTTCGGGGTGCTGGACGGCGACCCAGGCGCGGTCGGCCTCGGTCAGTTCGTCGTCGATCCAGACGAAGGGGCGACCGGCCGCCCGGTCGACCAGGGGGCGGGTCTTCCAGTGGAGCAGGTCCGAGGGCTCGTCCTCGTCCGGCCACTGGACGACCGGCAGCGGGGGCAGACCCAGCCAGGGCGCCAGGACCGCGTTGGCGTCGTCCATCCAGGTCGTGGCCCACACCAGCTCGCAGCCCAGCCCCGCGAGGCGCGCCCCGAGGGCCGGGTCGACGCGGTTGAGCAGCGGATGGGCGTCCGCACCCGGCAGCGGGGTGGGGCCGCGGTCGTAGACCGGGCAGGCGCAGTCCGCCGCACCGAACGGGATGAGCGGACCGTCGACGTCGAGGAAGAGCAGCATCACCGACCAGGATCAGCCCTGAAGGCCTCCCTCGGCGAGGATCGCGTCGATCCGGGCCCGGTGCGCCTTCTCCCAGTCGTCCAGGGTTTCGGCCGCCTCCTTGGCCAGCTTGGCCCGGGCGGCCGCGAGGACCTCCTCACGACGGGCGGCCGGCACGGCGACCACGCCCTCCTCGTCGGCCACGACCACGTCCCCGGCCTCGATCCGTACTCCCGCGCAGCGCACCGGCTCATTGAGCGGCCGCACCGCCTTCTTCGCGCCCGGGATCGGGATGACGCCCCGCGCGAAGACCGGGAAGCCCAGCTCGCGGACCTCGGCCAGGTCGCGGATCAGGCCGTCGGCGACAAAGGCCGCGACACCACGCCGCCGGGCCACCGCGCAGACGTTTCCGCCGGCCAGCGCCCAGTCCAGGTCCCCCGACTCCACGACGATCACCGAGCCGGGCTCCGCGCGGTGGATCGCCGCGTGCAGCATCAGGTTGTCGCCGGGCGGGCAGCTCACGGTGAAGGCGGGACCGGCGACGCGCGGCACCGGGGTCCACAGCGGCCGGATGCCGATGTCCATGACCTGCTCGCGGCCGAGCAGGTCGGCGAGGGTGGTCGTGGGGATGTCCTGGAACTCGTCCTGAAACTCGGTGGCATCAGTCATGAGGGGGACGGTAGCGTCACGGCCATGACTGCCGGGTCGGCCATGGGCCGTGAGCGAGTCGGGTACCCGGCCTCTGAGTGAGGTCCGCGCGGGCGAGAAGCCCGCCGCTTTCTCTGCGCACTGAAGCAAGCAATCAGCCGCAGAGAGAGAAGACAGAGTGCCCAACGCGTTCAACCAGAAGATCATCGACGAGTTCCGCGCCCATCAAGGCCGCCTGAGCGGCCCCTTCGAAGGCGCGCGGCTGCTTCTGCTCACCACCACCGGTGCCCGCACCGGCACCCCGCACACCACCCCCGTCGGATATCTCCCCGACGGCGGCGAGCGAGTGCTCGTCATCGCCTCGGCCGGGGGTTCGCCCCGCCACCCCGACTGGTACCGCAACCTCCTCGCCCACCCCGAAGCCACCGTCGAGAGCGGGGTGTTCACCTACCGGGCCCGCGCCGAGGTGCTGGCCGGCGAGGAGCGCGACCGGGCCTTCGCGCGGGCGGTGGAGGCCGACCCGGGCTGGCAGGAGTACCAGGAGAAGACGGGCGGCCGGATCATCCCCGTCGTCGCGCTGTACAACATCGCCCAGGGCGGGCCCGGGGACATCGCCGCGGACTCCCCCGGCGCGGCGATCCGGCTCGTCCACGACATGTTCCGGCGCGAACTCGCCCTGATCCGCAAGGAGATGGCTACGCGCGGCGGCTCCACGCTCGGCGCCCAGCTCCGCGTCAACTGCCTCACCCTCTGCCAGGGCCTCCACAACCACCACACCGGTGAGGACACCGCCCTGTTCCCGTTCCTCGCCGACCGGCATCCGCATCTGGCCCCCGTCCTGGAGCGGCTGCGCGCGGAGCACGGCAGGGTCGCGGACCTCGTGGCGCAGCTGCGGCGCGCGGTGTCCGGCGAGCGCCCCGACCCTGCCGCCGCCCGGGCCGAGGTGGACCGGCTCACGGCCGAGCTGGAGGCCCATCTGGCGTACGAGGAGGAGCAGCTGATACCGGTGCTGGACGCCCGCCGACCCGGCACGGGTAGCGGCTGACCCGGCATGGGCGCCCGCCGACCCGGCACGGGTAGCGGCTGCCCGGCTCGGGCGGCCGTCAGAACGGCAGCGGCCGCCCGTGTACGACGTCCAGCCGGGACACCGCGCGCGTCAGCACCACGTACAAGCGGTGCGCGCCCCGCTCCTCCGCCTCGGCGACGGCAGCCGGTTCGACGGCGACGACGTGGTCGTACTCCAGGCCCTTGACGAGGCTCGCGGGCACCACGGCCACCCGGGCGCCCAGGTCCTCGGGTCCGGCCGCCGGGATGCCGGCCGCGGCGAGCGCGTCCCGCAGCACGGCCACGTCCGTGTCCGCGGCGAGAACCCCGACCGATCCCTCGCGGGCGAGCGCCTCGCGTACGGCCGTCACGGCCGTGCCGGGCACGTCGTCGGTGGGCCGGACCGTCAGCTCGCCGTCCGCGCGCAGCGACCGGGCGGCGGGTACGGCCACGTCCAGCCGGCCCAGCAGCCGGTTGGCCAGCTCGACCACCGCGGCGGGCACCCGGAACCCGGTGGTCAGCGGCACCACGGCCGCGTCCGGCTTGCCGAGGTGGCGCAGCTGGACGTCCCAGCCGCGGGCGGCCCACGGGGTGGTGCCCTGGGCGAGGTCGCCGAGGACGGTCAGCGAACCGAAGACGGCCCGGCGGGCGATCGCCCGGCACTCCATCGGCGAGAGGTCCTGCGCCTCGTCCACGACGATGTGGCCGTACCCCTCGGGGTGCTCGATCAGCCCCGACAGCTCGTCCAGGAGGACGAGGTCGGCGGCCGACCAGCGGGCGGACTTGTACGAGCGCGGCGGGCGGGGCCACAGCAGCGCGGCCTGCTCGCCGGGGTCCAGCAGCCCGTCGGCGGCCCGCGCCAGCGCCTCGCCGTCACCGAGCAGTTCGGCGAGGACCTCCTCGGGCCGGACCTTCGGCCACATGGCGTCGAGCCGGGCGGTCAGCGGCCGCACCCGCTCGATCCGGCGCACCCAGGCGTTCGGCGGCGGCCCGGCCCGCCGTTCGACCTGCTCCAGCAGCCGCCGTACGACCCGGGTGCGCACCCGCTCCCGTCCGATCGCGTACGGCGGCTGCTCGGCTCGGACCTCCTCGACGATGGCGGCCAGCTCCGGCGCCGGGACCCGCCACCGGTAGGAGCCGTCCGGTACGGCGAGATCGGTCACACCCTCGGCGGACACCCGTGCGTACAGCGCCCGGCGCAGCACCTCGGCCATGCGGGCGTCGTGCTTGACGGTGGCCGTGGGGACGGGGTCGGTGCCGGTGACCGGGTGGCGGGCGATCTCGTCCAGGAGGGTGGCCTGGCGGACCCCGGTCTCGCCGAGGCAGGGCAGCACCTCGGCGATGTAGGTGAGGAAGGTGCGGTTCGGGCCGAGGATCAGCAGGCCTGAGCGCTGGATCCGCCTGGGGTGGGTGTAGAGCAGGTAGGCGGCGCGGTGCAGGCCGACGGCGGTCTTGCCGGTGCCCGGGGCGCCCTGGACGCAGACGGAGGCGGCGAGGCCGGCGCGTACCCAGAAAATGTAACCGAGTTAAATATTTTACCGAGTCTCACCTGCTGGGCCTGCGAGCCCCGGCAGCGCCGCCGCCAGCCGCCCGAAGGCACGCTCGGCCGCCGGCACCGCGTCCCCCCGCACCCGGGCCACGGCCTCGCCGGCCGCGATCCGCCGCCAGTTCTCCTGCGCGAGGATCCGCTGGACGGCGATGATCTGCCCCGCGGCCAACCGCGCGTCCAGGCCGCCGCCGAGGGCCTCGGCGAGCGCCTCCTCCGACCGCTCCAGATATCCGTACACCCGCGCCACCAGGGCCGGCGTGCCGTAGAGCAGGGAGTGGAAGGCGAGCACCTGCGGATGGTCGTTCAGCCCGGTGACCGGATCGCACCGCTCCAGTCCGTCGAGGAAGTTCCGGCGCAGCGCGTCCAGCGGGTCGGCCGCCCCGGCGGCCACCCGCGCGGCCTCCGTCTCGTGGTCCGCGATCCGGTGCAGGACCAGGTCCTCCTTGGCCGGGAAGTACCGGAAGAGGGTCGGCTTGGAGATCCCGGCCGCGGCGGCCACCTCCGCGACCGACACGGCGTCGAAGCCCCGCTCCATGAACAGCCGCACGGCGATGTCCGACACGTCCTGGTACATCCGCTGCTTCTTGCGCTCGCGCAGGCCCATCTCTTCCATGGGGGGAGCCTACGCAGTCGGGGGCTGCGGGCTCTGGCTGCTCGTGGTGCCGGAGGCGGGACTGCTCGTGGTGCCGGAGGCGGGACTGCTCGTGGTGCCGGAGGCGGGACTGCTCGTGGTGCCGGAGGCGGGGACGGGGCCGACCGACCAGGCCAGTTCCAAGGGGACGGCACGCTTCCAGTCGTGCTCGTAGCGGCTCCGGCAGTAGCGGATCTTCTCCCGTGCCTGCGGCCCCGCGTCCCGGTGCCAGCGGCTCAGCGGCTCTTCGTGCCCAATGATGTCGAGCAGCAGGTCCGTGCTCCCGTCCGTGCTGTACACGTCCGGCCGCAGCTCGAACTTGTCGTACGTTCCCTCGATCACCTGGTCCTCGTTGAGGAGATACACCTTCTGCCTCGGCGGCAGGGGCAGCACCCGGTACGCGACCGTCAGGGTGCCCTGGCCGCGGTTGCTCATCCGGCCGGCCATCCCCTCCAGGTCCGCCTTGTACTCGCAGATGCGTCCCATCAGGAAGGCACGGAACGCGGGCGCGTCGTAGATCGTGCCATCCGGCCGCACCCGTCCGGGATACCCCATCGGCTGGGTGAAGTCGGGGAGCAGGACCCGGAGGTGGACCGTGCGGTCCGCATCGGGGGAAAGCGCTCCCAGGAGCCTCTTCAGCGGCTGGGAGAAGTTCTCCCCCGTGAAGGCCATGGTGGCCAGCTTGATGTCGTTTCCGCTGCACAGCGCGCGACGGAGCTCCTCCGGGATGTGCTCCGAGTCGATCTGGGCACTGGCTGCAGCCTGCTGTTCGGTGAGGGCTCGGACGGCGGCGGCCAGGTCCCGCGTGGTCTCCCGGTTGCGCTCCTGTTCCTCCCGCTGACGCTCCTGCGCGGAGTTCAGCCGCCGCACCTCGCTGTACAGCGCGAAGCCCACCAGGCTCAGCAGCGCCGCGCTGATGTACACCTTGCCCTGCAGGGCGTCGCCCACCGGTTTGACGAACTGCGCGATCAGGCCGACGACGAAGACGGCCAGCAGCACGATCCTCGTCAGGGCGCCCTCGGCCCGCTCCCAGCCGGCCGACAGCCTGCTCCTCAGCGTGGTTTCCGCCACCAAATCCCCCTTTTGGCAAGCGCCTTGGCGCGGTCACCTCATGGTGCCCGGCGAGGGTCCGGTCAGGAAGGGGAGGCGCCGCCCCCGCGTGGTCCCACGTGCCGGGCCAGCTCCAGCAGGGGGTCGTACGAGCCCAGGACGACCTTCACCCCGGCATCGCGCAGCCGCCCTCGCTTCTCGGTGTTGCGGCCGTACCCGATGAAGCGGACCCCGGCCTGTTCGGCCGCGTCGAAGTCCGCGGGCGTGTCCCCGATCATGACCGCTTCGTCCGGCGGGAGCCCGAGGCCCCGCAGCGCACGGTGCAGGACGTCGGGATGCGGCTTCATCAGGCCGGGGTCGGCACTACGCCCGTGGACGGCCTCGAAGCAGGACCGCAGACCGTGGTCCCGGAGGTAGCGGTCCGCCGCACGGGCGGCGTTGTTCGTGACCACGGCCAGCCGGGACCCGCGGCCGTGCAGCCATGTGATCAGCCGGTCCGCGCCGGGGGTGGGGAGCGCGGACGGTACGGCGGCCAGCTCGAACTCGGTCAGCTTCGCGTCCATGTCCTCGACGAGATCGCCGAGGTCCCGCTCCGCACGGGTGCGGTGGACCTCCCGCAGTACCAGGTACGGATCCTTGTCGGTCCACTCCACCGCCGCGCCGCGGGGGTAGAGCCGGCAGACGGGGCCATCGAAGTCGAACAGGACGCAGCCCGCGTCCGTCAGCCGCTCCCAGGCGTCCTCGACGTCTTGGTGCTCACCGTCCATGCCGTTCCATCCGCTCCTCAGCTCGCCCCCGCACTCCGTACGCCCTGGCCACGGACGGGCCCGGCCGCGCGTGCCCCGCCCAGCCTCGACGGCCGCCGGGCCGTGGGCAAGGCCCGACACGCTCGTCCAGACGTACGGGTGCGTGCGCCCAGGCCGTGCGGTCGCATGAACCTCCCTCCAGGACAGCCTAGTTGGGGCCGGCGGGCGTTCTGAGCGCCGACAGGACGGATTCCAGCGACCGTACGACCACGGGGGCGCCCGCCGCCCGCAGCCGACGCTCCTCGTCCTCACCCCGCGCACAGCCCAGGAACGGCACACCGGCCGCCCGCGCCGCGGCGAGGCCGAGGGGGGAGCCGCCGAGGGCCAGGACGGCGTCCGGTGCGGCTCCCGTGCCGTCGAGGACGCGGTCCAGGTTGTGCGGGTCCGGCTCGAGACCGTGCAGGTGCCGGTCGCGGCCGTACACGTGCCCGGCGAAGCACTCCGTGAGGCCCCGGCCGGCCAGATAGGCGCCGACCGCCTGTGGGGAGTGGTCGGTGGCGATGGCCATGCGGGCGCCGAGGGCCGTCCAGGTGAGGATCAGGGGATCGGCATAGGCGGTCGGCAGCGCCTTGGACACGGCCCGCAGCTCCTCCCCGGTGAGCAGCTCCTCCAGCTCGGCGAGCAGCTCGGTGTCCGGGTTCCCGCGGTGCACGGCACGCACCACCGCCTGCGGGTCGTACGTCTCCCGTTCGGCGTCGGTCAGCAGGCCGGAAAGGCCCCGCTGCTCCAGCCGTGCCACCAGTTCGGCGGCCACCCGTCGCGCGGTGCGCCCGGCGAACAGGCGGCAGACCGGCCCGTCGAAGTCCCATACGACGACACGGGCCCGTGCGATCAGTTCGGTCAGCTCAGAGGTCACTAGGAGAGTGTCAGGTCCGCGGTGATGGTTTCCCAGAGGGCGTCGAACCACTTCTGGGACTGCTCCACGAACGCGGCGTCCCGCGGCCCGGTCCGCCGTTCGAAGGAGAACAGGAGGGATTCGCTGCCCAGGGTGTCGTACATCTCCAGCGTTCCGCTGTCCGTCCGCTCCTCGCGGTGCGTGATCACGTAGTAGGCCAGCAGCGCCTCGGAACCGTTGAGCAGATACAGCTTCACCGGCGGGGTGAACGGCAGCGCCCGGAAGGCGACCTGCACGTCGATGTCGTGCGTGAAGCGCAGGGCGCGGAGGTTGTGCCGCAGGACCTGGCCCTGGGCGTTGCGCATCGCGAGCCAGCGCTGGTGCACGTCGTCATCGCCCCGGCCGTCCACCGAGACCGGGAAGGCGAGGTTGATCTCCCTCGACGGCAGCATGATGCGGATGTCCACCGACTCGGGGCGCAAACGGCCCTCATGGATGAGACGGAGCGGCTCGCTCAGCGCCAGCATCAGGGACTCGGCGGTCAGGCAGGCCGCGTCGATACGGACCCTGGAGGCCGAGAACGCCTCGGTCAGCCGGGGCGCGAGGCCCACCATCGTCGGCCGGGGTTCGCCGTGGGCGGGAGCCGGCCCGGCGATGCGCGGCGGGCTGCCCTTGGTGATGTCTCTGAGCAGACCGTCGACCGCGAGTGCACTGAGGGCCTGGCGTACGGCACCGCGCTCCACGCCGAACTCCTCGGCCAGCTCCGCCTGGGTGGGAAGGCGGTCTCCGGGCTTGAGATCCCCCCTCCGGATCCGCTCTCGCAGGACGTCGGCGATCTCCTGAGGCGTGGCCCTTCTGCTGCCGTTCACGTACATGTCTTCCTCCGTCGGCAGAACCTCAGGGCGACAGGCTCAGTTCCCAGCTGATCGTCTCCCAGAGGGCGTTGAACCACAGGTGGGACTGTTCGACGAACGTCGTGTCCCGCAGTCCCGCGCCCGCCTCGAAGGCGAAGAGCAGCGAACGTGCCCCCTCGGCGTCGTACATCTCGAGGGATTCGTTCTCGGCCTCGGCCGACCGCCGGCTGAGGGTGTAGTGGGCGAAGAGCGCCTCCGCACCGTTGAGCAGGTAGAGCTTGACGGGCGGGGTGAAGGGCAGGGCACGGAACGCGACATGTACGTCGATGCCGTGCGTGGCGCGCAGCGCCAGCAGGTTGTGCCGCAGGACCTGGCCCTGGGCGTTGCGCTGGGCCAGCCAGCGCCGCTGCAGGTGTCCGGCGTCGGAGGCGTCCACCGGGGCCGGGAAGGCGAGGTCGATGTCACGGCTGGGCAGCAGCACCCGGACGTCGATCTTTGCCGGTCTCACACGACCGGCGTGGATCTGCCGCAGGGGCTCGCCGATCGCGAGCGTGAGCGAGACGGAGGTGAGGCACAGGGCGTCGATCTCGACGTGCGGGGCGGCGAAGGCGTCCGCGATGCGGGGCGCGAGGGCCACCATGGTGGGCCCCGGCGGAGTCCCGGAGGGCACGCGCCGCGGACGTTCGGCCACGGTGGCGGGACAGCCCCTGGTCACGTTGGTGAGCAGGCCCTCCGACTGCAGGATGCGCAGCGCGTTGCGTACGGCACCGCGCTCCACCCCGAACTCGTCGGCCAGCATGGCCTGCGTCGGCATGCGCTGCCCCGGCCTGAGCACGCCGGACCTGATCCGGGCGCGCAGCTCGTCCGCCACCTCTGTGTGCGACCGGCGCGGACTTGGCCGCCCGTTGCGGGCGACGCCTTGCGACTCCACACCAAAACGGTACAACTTCGCGCCAACTTAAGGCAGTTGTTCCACAGATGGACCAACTGGAACAACTTGTTCTGAGGTGCGGGAAGTTGGCGGGGATCAGAAGACGTCCGGGCACCAGGGGCGGCGCCCGGACCCACGCAGCAGCGCGTCGGCCGTGCGGAGTGCGCCCTCCCGCTCCTCCCGCACCCGGCCGAGCGCGGCCAGCCGCGAGGCGGACTCGTCGCCCAGCCACAGCGCCGCCAGCTCGGCCACGTCGAGCACGAGGTCGGCGTCCCGGGTGGTCACGGCACAGGACGCGCCGTCGGGGGACGCGTCCAGCAGATACCGGCCCTGGGCGAGACCGGCCCCGTCCACGACCTCCAGCACCAGCGAGCCCGTCGCCTCGTACGTACGCGCCTCCAGGGCCCGTACGACGTCCAGGATCCGCACCCACAGCCAGTCCGCGTGGTCGGTGACGCGGGCCGCGCGCGGGTCGGGCAGGAAGAGGGGCAACAGGTCGTCCGGGCCGCGCCAGCCGCTCTTGACCTTGGTGATCCAGTCGATCGAGCACAGGTACCGCCACAGGGCGCGCTCGGCCGCCGGGGTCGCGGCGATCAGCCAGTTGACCTCGGCGGTGTTGTGCGGCTGCTTGTCGTGCCAGGTGTCGTCGCACCCGTACGACACCATGCCCTCGACCTCGCCGGAGGCAGAGCGGTGGACGGCGTAGAACGGCTCGGTCCAGTTGGGGCCGAAGCGGACTGCCCCCGTGTCCAGCTGCCACCACAGCTCGTTCCGGCTGACCGCGCCGGGCTGCGCGCGGCGCACCCGCTCGTGCAGCTCGGGGCCGAGCTTGCGCACGTCCTCCCCGTCCACGAGGTCGATCCGGCCTCCCCCGCTCTCGGGGCCGGACCAGCGCGGGTCGAGGCCCGCGCGGGGGACCTCGACGGTCCACCGGGTCGTCCAGGTCGCCGGGCCGAAGCCGTACCGGCCGTAGATCGGGTACTCGGCGGCGATCAGGGTGGCGACGACGTCACCGCGCTCCTTCGCCTCCGCCAGGTCCCGGCCCATCATGCGGGTCAGCAGGCCGCGGCGGCGGTGCGTGGAGGTGACCGTGACGTTGGAAATGGCGTTCGCGGGGACGGCCGTGCCGCCGACCGCGGTCAGTTCCTGGGGGAAGGAGCGGAAGGTCGCCACACAGCGGCCCCCGTCGAAGGCGCCGAGCAGACGGCCCTCGACGTGGCGGCGGCGCGCTTCCAGGTGCTCGGGCTCCACCCCCGGCTTCCGCAGGAACCCGGTGTTCAGGGCACGCAACCAGTCCTCGAACTCGGCCTCGGTGACGGTGCGGACGTCGTTGGTCATGGGGTCACCGTAGGCACGCGGCCCGGGGCGTGTCGCGCGGATTTCGCCGGCCCCCGGGTGCCGCTCGTCCGCCGGGTCAGCAGGTCGTCACCACCCGGTCGGCAGGAGGGTCACCTGCCCGGTCGGCAGGTCGTCACCGGTCAGGTCAGCAGGTCGTCCACCTGCGCCTCGCCCACCCGGTAGCGGCGCGCGATCTCCCCGCTGCACTCGTCGGTGGTGCTCTGCAGCCGCTGGCGGCGTCCGGAGACCTCCTGCTCGTAGCGGACCAGGCGGCCCATCGCGGTGGTCAGCTCGAGATCGGTCCGCGCCTGCAGGTCCGACAGCTCGACCTCGGCGAGCATCTCGGCGGCCAGCTGCCGGTACTCCTCGTTGTGCGGAGTGCCGAGCGTGACGTGACGGGCCGAGGAGCGCTGGCGGGCCGGCGCGTCGGTGAGGATCTCCGGGAGCCGCTCCACCACGGAGGCGTCCGCGGGCGCCGGGACGGCCGCCCGGCCGCGCCGGGCCAGTTCCGCGCGCAGGATGTCGATCCGGCCCTGCAGCAGCCGCCGCACATAGCTGAGGTCCGCCTCGTCACGCTGGGCGTCACGGCGCAGCGCCCGCAGTTCGGGCAGGCTCAGCCGGGCCAGGTCGCGCTCGGGCGGCTCCGCAGGCAGCGACGGCCCGGACAGGCTGTCGCCGCGCTGTGCGGGCGGCCGGTGTGTCTCCAGCCGCCCGCTGGTACTCGGTGTGCTCATGGTGCTTGTGACCGTCCCCTCGACCGGCGTGTGGAAGCATCGTGCCACCCCAAGTGGCCGCTATGTGACCGAGTGCCCCCGAACGGCCCCAGATGGGGGGGTAAGGATCAATAATGGGCCCGCGGTGACGGTGTGCGGGGCACCCGGCATGATGGTCCGCATGCGAGCGGTGGTGCAGAGGGTGGACGGCGCGAGCGTCGTCGTGGACGGCGAGACGGTGGGCGCGATCGAGGGCGAGGGGCTGTGCGTCCTCGTCGGGGTCACCCACGAGGACACCAAGGAGAAGGCGGCCCAACTGGCCCGCAAGCTCTGGTCCATCCGGATGCTCCAGGACGAGAAGTCGTGCAGCGACATCGACGCCCCGTTGCTTGTCATCAGCCAGTTCACCCTCTACGGCGACGCCCGCAAGGGACGCCGACCCACCTGGAACGCGGCCGCCCCCGGCGATGTGGCCGAGCCGCTGGTGGACGAGGTGGTCGCCCGGTTGCGTGCGTTGGGCGCGACGGTGGCGACCGGCCGGTTCGGGGCACAGATGCGGGTGTCCTTGACGAACGACGGCCCGTTCACCGTGCTCCTGGAGATCTGAGGCAGGACCAAACGCTACAACTTCCATCCCCTTCGGGTGAGTTGTTCGAGAGTTGTTTATGGATCCCTGCCAAGCGGGGACAATCAGAGAGAAGTTGGTTGCCAACTCTCCAGAGCTGGCCGACCTTGGCTTCGACTTCCTGTCAGCCCAGGTGAGTCGGACGGCGGGGCCTGTAGCAGCAGGCCCCGCATTTTCTACGCCCAACGGTGCAGAGACGCCCCCTGCCGTCGGGCGATCACATTTACGTTGAACTGGAATGTCTGCCTCCGGATTTCCGCGGGCATCTCTCCGGACACGGAACACGCGGCTGCTACCGCTTGTCCCGTGCTCGACCCCTCACCTGGGCTGATGAAGGAAGGGAGCGGAGGGATGGCGAACGGGAACGACCGAAGGGCGGTCGCGCGGTTACCCATGTCGAACGCCATAGCGGCGGTGATCATCGCCGTCGCGGCACTCGCGGCCGGCATCGTGGTGCTGCTCGTCATGCCGGGGACGCTCGAAGCGCTGGGCACCTCGGCGACGATCAGCGGATCCGGTTTCACGCTGGCGGCGAGGATCGCCGTGCCACGCTGAGACGGGGGCTGCCGGGCCCGGCACACGGGTCCCGGCAGTGGTCCCGTGTGCCGCGTCCCTCAGGGTTCTACGACGACTTCCTGGGCGGCGGCCGTGTTCCCGGCCACCAGGGGCTCGTCCACGGGAACGTTGCGCTTGACCAGCGCCAGGGCCACCGGCCCCAGCTCGTAGTGGCGCACGGAGGTCGTCACGAAGCCGATCTTGCGTCCGTCCGGGCCCTCGCCGGCGAGCCGGATCTCCGTGCCCGGCGCGGGCAGGTGGACCTCGCTGCCGTCCAGGTGCAGGAAGACCAGCCGACGGGGCGGCTTGCCCAGGTTCTGCACCCGGGCCACCGTCTCCTGGCCGCGGTAGCAGCCCTTCTGGAGGTGGACCGCGCTGCCGATCCAGCCCAGCTCGTGCGGGATGGTGCGGTGGTCGGTCTCGAAGCCGAGGCGGGGACGGTGGTGCTCGACGCGCAGCGCCTCGTAGGCGAGCAGACCGGCTGCGGGACCCGCCTTCGCCGCGAAGTCCTCCAGGTCCGCCCGCGGCAGGAACAGATCACGGCCGTACGCCGTCTCGCGTACGACGACGCCCTCGGGCACCTCGGTGATCGAGCCGGCCGGCAGATGCACCACGGCGACGTCGGCCGTGCGGTCGGCGGTCTCCACCCGGTAGAAGAACTTCATCGACTCCAGGTACGCGATCAGCGCCTCCTGGGTGCCCGGCTCCACATGGGCCCAGACCGTCGCACCGTCGTCCACGAGGTACAGGGCGTGCTCGATGTGCCCGTGCGCGGACAGGATCAGCGCCTCGGTGGCCTCGCCCGCGGGCAGCTCGCTGACGTGCTGGGTGAGCAGCAGATGCAGCCAGCTCAGCCGGTCCTCACCGGTGACGGTGACCACCCCGCGGTGGGAGAGGTCGACGAAACCGGTGCCGTCGGCGAGGGCGCGCTGTTCGCGGAACAGGTCGCCGTAGTGGGCGGCGACGCCTTCGTCCACACCCTCGGCGGGGACGGCGCCGGGCAGGGACAGCAGGGGGCTTTTCATACGGGTAAGCCTACGACTTGGTACTTGAACCCTTGAGCGAACAGGCCTGGCAACGGCCGAAGATCGCGAAGTGCTTCATGTCGGTGTCGAAGCCGAACCGGTCCCGAAGCTTGGCCGTGAACTCCGCGGCCACCTCGACGTCCGCCTCGATCACGTTCTCGCAGTCCCGGCACACCAGGTGGAGATGGTGGTGGCGGTCGGCGAGGTGGTAGGTGGGCGCGCCGTGGCCGAGGTGGGCATGGCTGACCAGGCCCAGCTCCTCCAGCAGCTCCAGCGTGCGGTAGACGGTGGAAATGTTGACCCCCGACGCCGTCTTCCTCACCTCGCCGAGGATGTCGTCGGGGGTCGCATGCTCCAGGGTGTCCACGGCTTCGAGCACGAGTTGCCGCTGCGGCGTCAGCCGGTAGCCGCGCTGCCTGAGGTCGCTCTTCCAGTCGGTGCTCACCACACCACAGAGTCTAGGACTACTTGAAGAAGGCGATGCCGTCGTCCGGGAGGTCGTCCGGAAGGGCCTTGGCCCAGCGCTCGACCTCCTCCGGGGTGACGACCTTCTTCAGGTGGGCCGACATGTAGGGGCGCAGCTCGACCTCGGGGGTCTGCTTCTCGCCGACCCACATCAGGTCGCTCTTGACGTAGCCGTACAGCCGCTTGCCGCCGGAGTAGGGGGCGGAGGCGGCCGTGCGCGCCATGGTGTCCGTGGCCAGGTCGATCTGCGGCTTCTGGTGGGCCAGCTCGCCGTACCAGATCTCGACGACGCCGTCGTCGCGGGTCGTCGTGACCTCGACCTTGCGGTCCGCGTCGATCCGCCAGAAGCCGGACTCCGACTCCAGCGGGCGGACCTTGTTGCCGTCGTTGTCCAGCACCCAGGTGTGGGAGTGGTACTCCAGGAAGTCCCGGCCGTCGTGGGTGAAGGTGACCTCCTGCCCGAAGTTGCACTTCTCCGAGCCGGGGAAGTCGTGGACGCCCGCGCCGGCCCAGTTACCGAGCAGGAAGGCGAGGGGGACCAGGTCCTTGTGGAGGTCGGACGGGATCTCGATCATGAGCGGCAGTTCCTAGGTGGGGGTCAGCGCTGGCCCTGGTACAGCTTCTTCACGGTCAGTCCGGCGAAGGCGAGAACACCGACGCAGACCAGGACCAGCAGGGTTTCGAAGAAGAGTTCCACGGGTGCTCCTTGAGCGAGGGTGGGCGTACGACAGAGCCGGGGCCCAGCTTACGCGGCCGGGGCCCGGCCCTCCTTCCGAGGTGGGCCTCAGCCGAGCAGCTGCTCCTGCAGCACGACCGTCTGCTGGAAGGGCACCGCCTTCGCGCCGCCCTTGCGGGACTGCACGACGAGTCCGACGACGTCACCGGAGAGGATGTACGCCTGCCTGACCTGTTCGGCGCCGTACGGCCGGGGCTCGTCGTACGCGTAGTGCAGCACGTTCGGGATCTGGGCGCGCTCCGGGAACTGCTCGTCCAGCTTCGAGCGGGGTGCCCCGCGCAGGGCGTGGGCGGTCTCGTCGTAGCCGGAGAACTCGTCCTGCTGGACCGTTCCGGCGAGCAGTCCGGTGTCGAACTGGAGCAGGTAGATGCGGGTGCGGGTGCCGTCCGGCATGGTCCAGCCCCGGGCGGCGATGTGCCTGAGGCCACGGTCGGTGAGCACGCCGGCCAGGGTGTCCCGGTCCTCCTTGGAGGCGTACTCGGCGAGGAAGGTCTTCGGCTCGACCCACCCGTGGCCGCCGGCGAGTGCCTTGTCCGCCGTGGCGCCCTTCGGCGCCGGCAGGACCAGCCGTCGCAGGTCGGCGTAGTGGGCGGTGGCCTTGTTGGAGTCGGCGAAGGGGGCCGGGCTGCCGGCGGGCAGCGGCGGGTGGACGATCTGCGGGTAGTCCCAGCGGCCGTCCGACCGGGTGGCCAGTCCGGGAAGGTCGTTCCGCTTCATCTGCGTGACGCCGTACGCCGTGGCCCCACCGGCCACCGCGAAGACGACGACGGCAGCGGCCCACCGCAGGACCGACCGGAGCACACGGCGGTCCTTGCGGCCGGGGGCGGGCTCCACGGCGGCCTGGACGGGCACCGGCTCCACGATGGCGGGGGCGTGCTCCGGTACTTGGGGCTCCGCCGCCTCGGGCTCCGGTGTCTCGGGTGCCGGTGTCTCGGGTGCCGGTGTGGTCCGCTGGTGCTGGGTCATACGGACTCCCCGGGGTCCTTGATGCGGTCGAGCTGTCGGGCGACGAAGAGGGCGATGGCGTTGGTGTCGAGCGAACGGTTCCCGGAGACGTTGACGCCGACCAGCACGTTGCCCGCGTAGGCCGAGCAGAACATGCGGGCGAGCTTCTCACCGTCGTCCTTCGGCGTGAGGAAGCAGGCCGCGTTCTTGTGACCCGGGATCGCCGGGCCCTTGTGGAACACCCGGAGGGCGGTGAACAGCTCCTGCTGGGCGGCCGCGAGGTTGCGCACGGAGGTGCGGTTCTCCATCTGCAGCAGCTGGAAGCTGATGATGAAGGCGTGCTTCTGGGAGATCGACCAGCTGTCCGCGCGCTGGTAGCTGCGCATCGCCATGCCCACGATGTGCTGCTTGTCGATCAGCTGCTCCAGCTTCCGCCGGGTCTGCGGCGGCAGATCGCGGATCGACTGCTTGCGCAGGGCGGTGGCCTCGGCCCCGTTCAGCTCGGCGTCCGAGCCGAAGCTGCCGATGTCCGGTCCCCGGGTGTATCCGGTGGCGCCCTGGTCGAACGGCAGCAGCATCCCGTGCAGCCCCGGGTCCTGCTGGTTCTCCTTGTCCTTCGTCTGCGCCTTGGGGAAGGTCCAGACGGGCTTGCCGGGATCACGGTCGGCGCCCGAGACGGTCACGGCGGTGAAACCGACCCCGGCGACAACGGTGAGGGCGAGCAGGACGGCCCCGAGGACGCCGGCGGTACGGCGACGACGGGCGGTGTCCTTCGGGGGGAGTTCGCCGGGGAACGCCGCGGGGGGCTCGACGGGCGGCTGCTCGACGAGGGGCTGCCCGGCGGGGGAATCGGTGTTGAGCTCACTCACAGACGGGACACCTGCCGCTTCGCCAGGTCCATGATCTTCTCCTCGGGGACCGGCCTGGTGTCGGTGACCCAGATCTCCATGACGAGGTCGCCGCGCGAGGCCTGCGCCTCGGACTGGTACACGGGCAGATAGCCCGGCTCGGTGTCGGGGCGGTGGTGCACCCACACCATGCCGTCGCCGGTGCCGGGCACGGCCCGGCTGTCCGTGTCGGGCTTCCGCTCGGACCAGTACTGCTGGTCCTCCACGTGCTGCGAGGCGGCCAGCTTGCCCGACTCGCGGTACTGCACGAGCCGGATCTCGACGGCGTACGTGCCGATGTGCCAGCTGGTGACGGCGGCGCGGCGGAACTGGTCTCCGAGCTGTAGGCCGAACGCCTGGGCGGGCTTGTCGAAGGAACCCGCGTAGTCGGCCAGGTCCATCCAGCCGTCGGAGCCCGTGTAGCCGGTCGCCCGCGCCCCCCTCGGCCGCTGCAGCAGCAGCTTGCGCAGGTCGCCGTCCGTCTTCACCCGGCGGTCCTGCGCGGCGGTCAGCACCGCCACGTCTCCCTCGGCCTGCCGGACGGCGGGCTGGGAGAGGGACGGCAGCTTCGTGGGCGGGCGGTCCGCCTGCACGAGATAGCCGGTGCACACGCCCGCGACGACGCCGAGGGCGGCGGCGCCGGCGAGCAGCGCGGCGGTGCGGCCGCGGCGCCGCACCGGAGTTTCCGGTCTTTCGGGCACTTCCAAGACGTCCCCCCACAGAACGTGTAGCGCACATGCTCTATGCGCGCGCACAGGAGACCCGCAGCCCACGAAGGGAGTTGTAAAGGGGTTGATTACGATTCGGTCATGACGAAGAAGCTCGTGATCAAGGTGACTGCCGGGGCCGACGCCCCCGAGCGCTGCTCGCAGGCGTTCACGGTGGCCGCGGTGGCCGTGGCCAGCGGGGTCGACGTCTCCCTCTGGCTGACCGGGGAGTCGTCCTGGTTCGCTCTGCCGGGGCGGGCCGCCGAGTTCGAACTGCCGCATGCGGCGCCGCTGCCGGACCTGATCGACTCGATCCTCGCGGCTGGCCGCGTCACGCTGTGCACGCAGTGCGCCGCCCGGCGGGAGATCACCGAGAAGGACGTCATCGAGGGCGTACGGATCGCGGGCGCACAGGTCTTCGTGCAGGAGGCGCTGGGGGACGAGACACAGGCCCTCGTCTACTGACCGGCCCGCCTCCGTCCCGGAGCGCACCTCGTTCATGGTGCAGACCGGGCGGGCCGTCACGGCGCCCGCTTCTCTTCCGCCGGGCGCCTCGATGCCGGTCCACCCCACGCCGCAGTGGCACGATTTGCCATCAAGTCACACCCTGCCGCACTGCGGTCGCGCGCCGTACGCTGCTGGGGTGAGCACCGAGCCGTCCCCGTCCCTGACCGAGCGCCGCAAGGCCGCCACCCAGCTCGACATCGCGCGCGCGGCGGCCGAGCTGTTCGCATCCCAGGGCCCGCACGCCACGACGGCCGAGGAGATCGCCCGGCGCGCGGGGGTCGCGCTGCGGACCTTCTACCGGTACTTCCGCTCCAAGCAGGACGCCGTCAGTCCACTGCTCACGGTGGAGGCCGACCGCTGGCGGGCGCTGCTGGAGGCCACGGAGCCGGGCACGGCCCTGGGCCCTGCCCTGCAGACGGCGGCCGAGCAGGCGCTGGCGGCGCCGGACCCGGAGACCGCCGAGGCGCTGCTGCGCACGCGCGGACTGCTGCGGACCGTCGCCGACGATCCCGCGCTGCGCGCGGTGTGGTACTGGGTGAACCAGGAGTCCGAGGAGCGGCTCGTCCCGGTGATCACGCGCCTCACGGACGGCCGCGGCGGGCCTTTGGAGGTGCGGCTCGTGGCGGCCGCCGCCACCGACGCCGTCCGGATCGCCCTGGAGACGTGGGCGGGCACGGAGGCGGGGGTCGAGGGCCCGGGATCACCGGCCGAGCTGGCGGTCGACTGCCTGCACCGGCTGATCGGCGGAGCGGACGCGCGGGCGTCGTACGGCGAAGTGGGTGAGGGCGGCCGCCGGTAGGCCGGCTCGCGCGGCGAACGGCTCACGCGGCGTACAGCTCGTGCGGCGAACGCCCTGTACGTACGGCTCGTGCGGCGTACCGCTGGTGTCCGGCCAGGGACGCGGCCGATGTCCGGCTAGGGACGCGGCCGTTTCTTGCCGTCCAGCTCGTCCCACCACTCGTCGGACTGCGGGTCGCCCGAGGGGTCGTCCCACCAGCGGTCGTCGGGACCGCGCCGGTTGGCCACCATCGCGGCCACGGGCGGGATCACCATGGCGACCACGCACATCCCGACCGCCGCGGGAACCGACCACAGGCGCACGACCGCCCAGGCCAGGACGAAGAGACCGATGCAGGTCCCCATCATGGCGAAGTACACATGACGTCGCCGAGCCAACATGAATCCAGAGTAGGTCCGGACAGGGCGAAGGGCCGCACCCCAGGCGTCCAACCCGGTGGGTGCGGCCCTTCGGCCGGCTCTGAGGCTGCTCAGACCGCGATCGCGACCTCGGCAAGACCGCCCTTCTGGGCCACGACCGTACGGTCGGCGGTGGCGCCGGGGACGAGGGCGCGGACGGTCCAGGTGCCCTCCGCCGCATAGAAGCGGAATTGCCCCGTGGCGGAGGTGGGCACCTCCGCGGTGAACTCGCCGGTCGAGTCCAGCAGCCGGACGTAACCGGTCACCGGCTCGCCGTCGCGGGTCACCTGACCCTGGATCGTGGTCTCACCGGGCTTGATCGTCGAGGCGTCCGGGCCGCCGGCCTTCGCTCCACACATGTCTGTCTCCGTAAGGGGTCTGACCAGAAGGTCGGTCGGGATGGGTTACTTGCCGGCGCCGAGCTCGATCGGCACGCCGACGAGGGAGCCGTACTCGGTCCAGGAGCCGTCGTAGTTCTTGACGTTCTGGACGCCGAGCAGCTCGTGCAGCACGAACCAGGTCAGGGCCGAGCGCTCACCGATGCGGCAGTAGGCGATCGTGTCCCTGGCGAGGTCCACGCTCTCCTGGGCGTACAGCTCCTTCAGGTCGTCGTCCGACTTGAAGGTGCCGTCGTCGTTGGCGTTCTTCGACCACGGGATGTTCTTCGCGGTCGGGACGTGGCCCGGACGCTGCGACTGCTCCTGCGGAAGGTGCGCCGGCGCGAGCAGCTTGCCGGAGAACTCGTCGGGCGAACGGACGTCGACCAGGTTGTACGAGCCGATCGCGGCGACCACGTCGTCGCGGAAGGCACGGATGGAGGTGTCCTGCGCCTTGGCCTTGTAACCGGTCGCGGCGCGCTCGGGCACGTCGGAGCCGTCGACCAGCTCGCGGGCGTCCAGCTCCCACTTCTTGCGGCCGCCGTCGAGGAGCTTGACGTTCTCGTGGCCGTACAGCTTGAAGTACCAGTAGGCGTACGAGGCGAACCAGTTGTTGTTGCCGCCGTAGAGGATCACCAGCGTGTCGTTGGAGATGCCCTTCTTCGACAGGAGCTTCTCGAAGCCCTCCTGGTCGATGAAGTCGCGGCGGACCGGGTCCTGGAGGTCCTTGGTCCAGTCGATGCGGATCGCGTTCTTGATGTGGTTCTTCTCGTAGGCGGACGTGTCCTCGTCCACCTCGACGATGGCGATGGTCGGGTCGTCCAGGTGCTCCTGCAGCCAGTCGGCGTCGACCAGGACGTCGCTGCGGCTCATGCTCATTCCTCCGGGGCAGTTGCGGCGGGGCGTGCGAGTACAGAGGGTGCGCGCTCAGGCCCGAGCGGCGCACGGGTGCCCTTCCAGACAGGGCGGCTGAGAATGCGGCATCCGCGGGATTGCCCGCGGAATTTCGCTCAGAAGGGGCGACAGAGCATGGCGGCAACGCGGCACAGGTCCACTGCCCGCCGCTTTGTGAGATCCGCCTGTCGCTTCATGGCCCCGATCGTAGGGACGTCCGGAGGGCATGTCACCGGCGTGTCGTATTTTGAGACGCGATCGTCCGAATAGCGGGACGAGAAGGCGCCCGGGTCGTCGTGCGACGGCCTCCGGGCGCCTGGGTCGGTCCGGGAATCTGCGGTGCGGACAGGGGCGTCTCGCCTGTCGGACATCCGCGGTGTCACCGGCTCACCGGCCGTCGTCCTACCCCGCCAGCTTGACGTCCGAACCCTTCACGGTGATCTCCACCCCGTTCTCGGCGGCCTGCACCTTGTCCAGCTTGATGCCGCCGGGGAGCTGGTCGACGGCCTGCTGGAAGTCAGTGATCCGGCGGATGCGGTCCTCGGCGATGGCCCCGCCGCCGAGCGCGGGCAGCGAGTCGGCGTGCACCTTGACCTTGTCGTTCTCCACGGTGACCGTGCTCAGGACGTAGACCGGGTTGGGCAGCCTGGCGCCGAGGACCGTGGCGTCGACCGCGACCTTGATCTTGCCGTTTCCGCCGTCGGACAGGCCGACGACCCGGGCGGTGACACCCGGGGCGACCGGCGTCGGCTCGGACTTGGCGGTCTTCAGCAGCTCGTCGTACGCGATCGTCGCGGTGCCGGTGGCGGTGGCCGCGGTCGCCGAGCTGTAGTCGCCGGAGAAGTCGACGCCCTTCATGTCGGCCTTGAGGTGGTCGATGCGGATGGTCTTGCCGCCGGTGCCGGTGGCCGCCTCGTAGTCGTTGATGCCGACCTCGACGTCGTCCAGGGAGCCGCCCGCGACCTGGGTGAGGAAGGGGAAGCCCTTGATGCTCACGTCCGGGGTCGACGCCAGGTTCTCCGTCGTCTTCAGCTTGTCCGCGGCCTCGCTCTCGGCGAAGTACACGGCCACCCGGTCCACGATCACGAAGAGCCCGCCCAGGATCACGACGAGGATCAGGATTATTCGCAGGGCGCGCATGTGGTGTTTCCCCCGGGTCGGCGGTGTACGGCTACGCCACGGTAACCCTGCGGGGCTCGGCCGGGTTCTGTTTGTGGATCACTTGTGACAGGGGGCGCAGGAAAGGCCGGGTACGGGGTTTCGCCGTAGGAACGCGGATTGCTTGCCGGGTGCGGGTGCGTGGGAGCCGTTCGCGCAGTTCCCCGCGCCCCCCTTGAAGGTCGGTCGGCGCAACGCCCTGAGGGGCGCGCGGAACTGCGCGACAAGCCACGACGGAGCTGCACCCGGCCATGGTGACGCACCCCTGCGGCGGCTAGCCGAGGGCGCGGCCCAGGGTCCAGACCACCGGGGCCGCTGCCGAGAGGGGCAGCGCCACGCCCGCCGTGAAGTGGACGAAGCGGGACGGGTAGTCGTAGCTGGCGACCCGGTGGCCGATCAGCGCACAGGCCGCTGCCGCCGCCCCCAGGGCGGCGCCCTTCGTGCCGCCCACCGCGATCCCGGCGCCCGCCGCCGCGAGCAGGGAGACCACGACCGAGGCCGGGGCCGGCAGGGGCAGGGCGCGTGCCAGGACGGCCACCGCGACCGCGGCCGCGCCCACCGACACCGCGTGCGGCTCGGCGCCGAGGTATCCCGTGGCGAGAACCGTGAGGGCCGCGGAGACGACCGTCGCCATCAGGCCGTACATCCGCTCGTCGGGCGAGGCGTGCGAGCGCAGCTGGAGCACCAGCGACAGCAGGACCCAGATGCCGAGCGGGCCGAGGATCGCGGCCGGCGCATGCTCGCGGCCCGCGACCAGGACCGCCACGTCCGCGGCGACTCCGCCCGCGAAGGCCAGCGCGATGCCCTGCCGGGCGGGCCACATGCCGTTCAGCCGGAACCAGCCCGCCGCCGTGACGGCCTGGAGCAGCACCAGGGGAACGACGAGGGCCCACGGGGCGATGGGCGCCGAGACGGCGAGCAGCACGCCCAGCACCGCGGTGAGCAGCGCCGGCTGCATGCCGGGCGGGATGACCGGCGAACGGCCCTCGGCCCGGGCCCGCTGGGCGTCGGTGATACGGGCGTTGCCGGAGAGGGTGGCGGGGCCGTAGCCGGTCCCCGTCGCGCCGTCGGGCTCCGGTTCGAGGGCCGGCTCCTGGGCCGGCGACTCGTACGGCTGCGGTGCGGGTGCAGGTGCAGGTGCGGACACGGGTCCGGCTTCCGGTGCGGAGGCCGGGAAGGCTCCGTACGACTGCGGCGCGGGCGCGGGCGCGGCCTCGGGCGACTGCGCTGCGGGCGCGGCCTCGGGTGCGGAGGCCGGGAAGGCTCCGTAGGCGTGCTGCTGGTAGGCCTGCTGCTGGTACGCGTCCTGGGGCGGCGGATACCCCGTGCCCTCCGGAGGCATCGTCGCGTGCGTCTGCGTCTCCCAGGTCTGGCCCTGCCACTGCTGGGTGTGCTGCGGGTCGTACCCGGGCTGCTCGTACTGTCCGGCCTGCCCCGGGTACTGGTCGTACGCGGACCAGGCCTGCTGCGCCTGATGTTGCTGCTGCGCCTGCTGCTGGTGCTGCTGCGCCTGCTGCTGCTGCGCCTCATGCTGCTGGTGCTGGTGCTGCTGCTGGTAGGGGTCGTAGCCCTCGTACGGGCCGCCCTGATACGGCTGGTCGCTCATTGCACCTCACCCTCCTGCGAACGGCGGGAGCACCTCGACCGTGCCGCCCTCGGCCAGCCGTACCGTCTCATGCGCGCGGGTCCCGACGGGGTCACCGTCGACGAGGAAGGAGCATCGCTGCAGGACGCGCGTGAGTTCACCGGGGTGTCGCGCACGCACGGCGGCGAGGGCGTCGGCGAGCGTGGCCGCGTCGTACGGCTCCTCGGCGACCTGGGCCGCGGCCTTGGCAGCGGCCCAGTAGCGGACCGTGACCTTGGGCATCTGGTTCCTCAATCGACGGCAGGAAAGAACAAAAAATGGTCGGGGCCAGGCTAGCCCGCCCGTGCGACCGCCCAGTCCCCGATCCGGGCCAGCAGCCCGTCGTCCGCCGCGTTCTCGGCGTGGCCCATGCCGGGTTCCAGCCAGAGTTCGCCGTGGCCGCCGGCCGCCTCGGCGAGCATCCGGGGGTGGTCGAGGGGAAAGTAGCCGTCCCGGTCGCCGTGCACGATCAGCAGTGGCGTCGGCGCGATCCTCGGGACCGCTTCCACCGGGGAGAGGGGCACGGGGTCCCAGTCCCGGTGGTGGATGCGGGTGCGCAGGCCGTAGCGGCCGACCAGGCGGCCCTCGGGGCGGGTGATCAGCCAGTGCAGGCGGCGCATGGGGGCCGTGCCCCGGTAGTACCAGCGCGCGGGGGCACTGACCGAGACCACTGCGTCGACCGTGCCCGGGTGCAGGGCCGCGTGCCGGAGCACCACCGAGCCGCCCATGGAGAAGCCGACGGTCACCACGCGCGCGTGCCCGAAGCCGCGGGCCCACTCCACCGCGGCGGACAGGTCCAGCACCTCCCGGTCACCGACCGTGGAGCGGCCGCCGGAGGCGCCGTGCCCGCGGAAGGAGAAGGTGACGACGGCGCCGTAACGGGCCAGTACGTCCGCCACCCTTCGTACATGCGGCCGGTCCACGTCCCCCGTGAAGCCGTGGGCGACCACGAACACGAGGTTGCCCGGGAGTGGACGGGAGGTGTTCGGTGCGGATTCGTATACGGCCGTGCCCGGGTTGTATACGGAATCGACCGGGATCCCGTCGACGGTGCGCAGGAACGTCCGGATAGGCGCCCTTCTGCCTGTCTCGGCATACGGACGATCGGTGGAACATGCCGCTTGACCTGCCGGGCGGTTGCTCATGTGGGCTATTCTGCTGGGCAGAGGACTCGGGCAGCGAAGCCCCCGGGTCCTTTTGTGCTTTCGGACGCGTTGTATACGAAGCGGGAAACCGCCGGTGTACGGGCTTTCGGGATCGCAGAGCAGTGCCCGTCCGCACAGTCCTCGCAGGGACCGAGGAGGAACCAGACGTATGAGTTCTCTGCTGCTCCTGACCAACGCCCTCCAGCCGTCGACGGAGGTGCTTCCCGCGCTCGGCCTGCTGCTCCACAACGTGCGGGTGGCTCCGGCCGAGGGCCCCGCCCTCGTCGACACCCCGGGCGCCGATGTCATCCTCATCGACGGGCGCCGTGATCTGCCCCAGGTGCGCAGCCTGTGCCAGCTGCTGCGCTCCACCGGCCCCGGCTGTCCGCTCGTGCTCGTCGTCACCGAGGGCGGGCTGGCAGCCGTCACCGCCGACTGGGGCATCGACGACGTTCTGCTCGACACCGCCGGCCCGGCCGAGGTCGAGGCCCGGCTGCGGCTGGCCATGGGCCGGCAGCAGATCGTCAACGACGACTCCCCGATGGAGATCCGCAACGGCGACCTGTCCGTGGACGAGGCGACCTACTCCGCCAAGCTCAAGGGCCGCGTCCTCGATCTCACCTTCAAGGAGTTCGAGCTCCTCAAATACCTCGCCCAGCACCCGGGCCGCGTCTTCACCCGCGCCCAGCTGCTGCAGGAGGTCTGGGGCTACGACTACTTCGGCGGCACCCGGACCGTGGACGTGCACGTACGGCGGCTGCGCGCCAAGCTCGGCCCCGAGCACGAGTCGCTGATCGGAACCGTCCGGAACGTCGGTTATCGATTTGTGACGCCCGAGAAGGGTGACCGGTCCGGCGACGAGGCCAAGGCCAAGGCAGGGCAGTCAAAGGTGGAAGATACGGGCACATCGGCCGTCCTGGACGGCTCCGAGCTCCACGCGGACGCCTAGCGGAGGCATGGACACCGCTCCGGCGGGGCATTGCTTCCGCACAGTCGACATGCGATAAGCCCTGCCCAGAGCGGGTCCATCCGCGTAGACTCCGCGCGTGGCCAAGGTGACTCGCGATGACGTGGCACGGCTGGCTGGAACCTCCACAGCCGTCGTCAGTTATGTCATCAACAACGGACCCCGGCCGGTCGCCCCGGCCACGCGCGAGCGTGTCCTCGCGGCGATCAAGGAGCTGGGGTACCGGCCCGACCGGGTCGCCCAGGCGATGGCCTCGCGCCGCACCGACCTGATAGGCCTGATCATCCCGGACGCCCGCCAGCCCTTCTTCGGCGAGATGGCGCACGCGGTCGAGCAGGCCGCCTCCGAGCGCGGGAAGATGGTGCTCGTCGGCAACACCGATTACATCGGCGAACGCGAGGTTCACTATCTGCGCGCGTTCCTCGGCATGCGGGTGGCCGGCATGATCCTCGTCTCCCACGCCCTGAACGACCTCGCGGCGGCCGAGATCGACGCCTGGGACGCCCGGGTGGTGCTGCTGCACGAGCGCCCGGAGGCCATCGACGACGTCGCCGTCGTCACCGACGACCTGGGCGGCGCCCAACTCGCCGTACGCCACCTGCTGGAGCACGGCTACGAGTACGTCGCCTGTATGGGCGGTACGGCGGAGACGCCGGCCGTCGGTGACCCGGTCTCCGACCACGTCGAGGGCTGGCGGCGGGCCATGGCCGAGGCGGGCGTCTCCACCGAGGGCCGCCTGTTCGAGGCGCCGTACAACCGCTACGACGCCTACCGGGTCGCCCTGGAGGTGCTCGCCGGTCCCGACCGGCCGCCCGCGTTCTTCTGCTCCACCGACGACCAGGCGATCGGTCTGCTGCGGGCCGCGCGCGAGCTGCGCATCGACGTGCCCGGCGAGCTGGCGGTGGCCGGCTTCGACGACATCAAGGAGGCGGCGCTCGCCGACCCACCGCTGACGACGGTCGCCTCGGACCGCTCGGCGATGGCGCGGGCGGCGGTGGATCTCGTCCTGGACGACGGGCTCAGGGTGGCGGGCTCGCGGCGCGAGCGGCTGAAGACGTTCCCGTCCCGGCTCGTCGTGCGGACCAGCTGCGGCTGCGGCTGAGCCCTTCGCGCTCCGGCCGGGTCCGAGTCCGACGCGCTCCGGCCGGGTTCGTCGTCCACGCTCCGGCCGAGCCCTTCATGAAGGGCGGGTGAGAGCCCGTCCCGTGCGGCGAGGAGCGTCCTTATATCGGGCAAACGAGGTTCTGCCGGGCTTCTCAGGGAGCACTCAGGAAGCTCTCATGGTGGCAGGGAAGGCTGTTTGTCATGACCGAGAGCATCCGCCGCAGCGGCGAGTACGAGTACGAGCACCCCCAGGGTCCTTACGCGCAGCAGCAGCACTACTCCGCTCCCGTGAACCCGCAGTGGCCGCCCCCGCCGGCGTACCAGCCGGCCGCGGCCCCGGACCCGGCGACGGCCACCGCTCCCATGCCCGCGCCCATGCCCGCTCCCGCGCCCGCTCCCGCACCGAACCGGAAGCGCGCCCGCGGCCCGGTCGGTCTGCTCGCGGCGGTGGCGGTCGTCGCGGCCGCCGTCGGCGGCGGCACGGCCTACGCCTTCCGTGAGCTGACCGGGAACGACACGGGCGCCTCGGCCGGCACCACCACCCCCGTGGTCCCCTCCAGCAAGAGGGGCGACGTCGCCGCGATCGCCTCCGCGGTCAGCCCGAGCGTCGTCGAGATCCAGGCGACCCTCTCCAACGGCACCTCCACCGGCTCCGGCGTGATCATCACCGGCAAGGGCGAGATCGTCACCAACAACCACGTCATCTCCGGCGCCGACTCGATCAAGGTGCGCACCAGCGACGGCAAGAGCTACCCGGCCGAGGTCGTCGGCACCGACAGCTCCAAGGACCTCGCGCTGATCAGGCTGAAGGGCGCCTCCGGCCTCAAGCCCGCCGCGCTCGGCAGCTCCAGCGGCGTCCAGGTCGGTGACACGGTCGTCGCGATCGGCTCCCCGGAGGGTCTGACCGGCACCGTGACCAGCGGCATCGTCTCCGCGCTCAACCGTGACGTGACGGTCTCCACGGACGAGGGCCAGAGCCAGGACCAGGGCGGCGACGGACAGTGGCCGTTCCAGTTCGGCGGCCGTCAGTTCAACGGCGACACCGGCTCGTCCACGACCACGTACAAGGCCATCCAGACCGACGCCTCGCTCAACCCGGGCAACTCCGGCGGCGCGCTGATCGACGCGAGCGGCCGCATCATCGGCATCAACTCGGCGATGTACTCATCGAGTTCGCAGGCCTCCTCGTCCTCGGACGCGGGCAGCGTCGGCCTCGGATTCGCGATCCCCATCAACACCGTCAAGTCCGACCTGGCGAAGTTGCGGGCGGGCTCCACCAGCTGATCGATCCCCCGCACCTCTGGGAGTACGTCATGATCAAGCAGGTTTCCCACCAGGCCGCCGGCACCGGTCCGGCCGCCCTCACGACGGCCCTCTCGGTCGCGTACGAACTGCACGCGTCGACGGCGGCGTCCCGGCCGGCCCCGGCGCCCCGCCCCGCGGAGGCCCCGCGCGTCCCCGAAATGATGGGCCTGCGCACCTCCGCCGACCGCCGGCACCGCCGCAAGGTACCACTGCGCCGCCTGAACACGGTCCACGGTCTGGCCGCGCTCCAGGCCTAGCCCGGCCTGCCGGCCCGGCATGGCCCGGCCTGCATGCCCGCCGGCCCGCAGACGTGCGACGCTGAGAGACATTCCGCCCACACGACCACCGCACCCCGAGGAATCGCGAGCGATGAGCCCCGCCGATGGCGACCGTGACCCCCTGCGCATCCTGATCGTCGACGACGAGCCCGCCGTGCGCGAGGCACTCGAGCGCAGCCTCGCCTTCGAGGGGTACGACACCGAGGTCGCGGTCGACGGCGCGGACGCGCTGGAGAAGGCCACGGCCTACCGGCCCGATCTGGTCGTCCTGGACATCCAGATGCCCCGCATGGACGGCCTGACGGCGGCGCGGCGCATCCGGGGCACCGGGGACACCACCCCGATCCTCATGCTCACGGCCCGCGACACGGTCGGCGACCGGGTGACGGGACTGGACGCGGGGGCCGACGACTATCTGGTCAAGCCGTTCGAGCTGGACGAACTCTTCGCCCGTATCCGTGCACTCCTGCGCCGCAGCTCCTATGCGGCGGCCGTCTCCGCCGAGGCCCAGGAGGACGAGGCCCTCACCTTCGGGGACCTGCGCATGGACCTTGCGACACGGGAGGTCACGCGCGGTGGCCGGCAGGTGGAGCTGACCCGCACGGAGTTCACGCTCCTGGAGATGTTCATGGCCCATCCCCGCCAGGTGCTCACCCGCGAGCAGATCCTGAAGGCCGTATGGGGCTTCGACTTCGAGCCCTCGTCCAACTCACTGGACGTCTATGTCATGTACCTGCGCCGCAAGACGGAGGCCGGCGGCGAGCCTAGGCTCGTCCACACGGTCCGGGGCGTGGGGTACGTGCTGCGACAGGGCGGCGCGGAGTGAAGAAGCTGCTGCGCCGGTACCGGGCCCTGCCGATCCGGACGCGACTGGCGATGCTGGTCGCGGCGGCGGTGGCGTTCGCGGTGGCGGCGGTCTCGGTGACCTGCTGGTTCATCGTGCAGCGGAAGCTGTACGACCAGCTCAACACCGACCTGGAAAAGGCGGTGGCCATGCCGCAGCGACAGCTCACGGCCCAGGTCGTCGACGCCCTCACCGACTGCAGGCAGACCCCGGAGCACCCGGGCGGCTGGCAGAACACCTACTCCCAGGTGGTCAGGCCGGACGGCAAGGTCTGTCTCTTCGGCACCTCGTTGGGCCGCGTCAAGGTCGCCCAGAGCGACCTGAACGTGATCAAGAGCTCCGGGACCGGGCCTGTCATCTACGAGGTCTTCCGCAACGGCACGGACGCGGACGGCAACCCGGTGCGGGTGCTGACCGTGCCCCTGACCATGACCGATCCGCTCACCAACGCCAGCAGCCACGCGGCCTTCGTCGCCGCCGTCCCGCTCCGGGGCACCGAGAAGACGCTCAGCGACCTGGCCCTCGTCCTCCTCCTCGTCTCCGGCATCGGCGTCATAGGAGCAGGCGCGGCCGGTCTCGCCGTGGCCCGGGCCGGTCTGCGCCCGGTCGACAAACTCACCGAGGCCGTGGAGCACGTGGCCCGCACGGAGGACCTGGCCGTCCGCATCCCCGTGGAGGACGACAGCGAGGACGAGGTCGCCCGGCTCTCGCGCTCCTTCAACTCGATGACCACCGCCCTGGCCAGCTCCCGCGACCTCCAGCAGCAGCTGATCGCGGACGCCGGCCACGAACTGCGCACCCCCCTCACCTCCCTGCGTACCAACATCGAACTCCTCACCCGCAGCGAGGAGACGGGCCGCCCGCTCCCGCCCGAGGACCGCAAGGCGCTCCTCGCCTCCGTGACGGCACAGATGACGGAGCTGGCCTCACTGATCGGCGACCTGCAGGAGCTGTCCCGCTCGGAGGGCCAGCGCGGCGAACGCGTCGAGGTCGTCCCCTTCCAGGACACCGTGGAGGCCGCCCTGCGCCGGGCCCGGCTGCGCGGCCCCGAGCTGGTGATCACGGCGGACCTGAAGCCCTGGTACGTCCGGGCGGAGCCCTCCGCACTGGAGCGCTCGGTCGTCAACATCCTCGACAACGCGGTGAAGTTCAGCCCCGAGGGCAGCACCATCGAGGTGCAGCTGAGCGAGGGCGAGCTGACGGTGCGCGACCACGGACCCGGCATCCCCGCCGACGAACTCCCGCACGTCTTCGACCGCTTCTGGCGCTCCCCCAGCGCCCGCGCCCTGCCCGGCTCGGGACTCGGCCTGTCCATCGTCGCGCGTACGGTCCAGCAGGCGGGCGGCGAGGTCACCCTGAACCGCGCGGAGGGCGGCGGCACCGTGGCGACCGTACGGCTGCCGGGGGCGCCGACCCCGCCGCCGGACACGGTGTAGCGGCGGCCCCGAGGGCGTACGACGGACCCGTCCGGCAGACCGGGCGGGCGCCCGCTTTCCGCTCCCACGCGGGTCCGTAGGGTATGGCCCATGCCCGAAGACTCCCCGCTGATCCACAGTCTGCGTACGGCGGTTGCCGCCGCGCCCGCCGATGTGCCGCTGCGCCTGCACCTCGCGGAGCTGCTGCTCCACGACGGCCGGGCCGATGCCGCCGTCGCCGAGCTGGCCGTCGCGCTGCAGCACGCGCCGGGGGACGCGCAGGCGCGGCAGCTCATGGCCCGTGCCGTGGGGGTCCCTCAGCAGCCGGCCCCGCCCGCCGAACAGCCACCCGCACAGCAACCGCCTGCCCAGCAACCACCCGCGCCGCGCGGCAGGTTCGACTGGCGGGCCGCCGAGCAGCAGGTCCAGGACGTCCTACCGCCGCGCTTCGTCGAGACGCCGGCCCGGGCCGACGGCGCGGACGACCCCGGGAACGCCGAGGCCTGGGACGTGGAGCGGCCCGGCGGTGTGCGGCTCGCCGACGTCGGCGGGATGCAGGAGGTGAAGGACCGTCTGGAGGCCGCCTTCCTCGCGCCGCTGCGCAACCCCGAACTGCGCAGGCTCTACGGCAAGAGCCTGCGCGGCGGTCTGCTGCTGTACGGGCCGCCCGGCTGCGGCAAGACGTTCATCGCGCGGGCCGTCGCCGGTGAACTCGGCGCGGCGTTCCTGTCCGTGTCGGTCAACGACGTGCTCGACATGTGGCTGGGCAACTCCGAGCGCAACATGCACGAGATCTTCCAGACCGCCCGCCGGCAGGCCCCGTGCGTGGTCTTCCTGGACGAGCTGGACGCGCTCGGCGGCAAGCGCAGCCGCAACGCGCACGGCGGGATGCGCAACACCGTCAACCAGCTGCTCACCGAGCTGGACGGCGTCGACTCGGCCGCCAACGAGGGCGTGTTCGTGCTCGCCGCCACCAACGTCCCCTGGGACGTGGACAATGCGCTGCGCCGCCCCGGCCGGCTCGACCGCACCCTGCTCGTGCTGCCGCCGGACGCCCCGGCCCGTGAGGCGATCCTCCGATACCACCTGCGCGAGCGCCCCGTCGAGAACGTCGACCTGGCCAGGCTGGCCAAGGCCACCGACGGCCTCTCCGGCGCCGACCTGGCCCATCTGTGCGAGGCCGCCGCCGAGCGCGCGCTGCTCGACTCGGCCCGCACCGGCACCGTCCGCATGATCGGCATGAAGGATCTGCTCGGTGCGGCCAAGGAGATCAGCCCGTCGACCGACCCGTGGTTCGCCTCCGCCCGGAACGTGGCGATGTTCGCCAACGAGGGCGGCATGTACGACGACCTGATCGCTCATCTGAAGAAGAGGCGCAAACTGTGACCGCCGTGCACCCCGCCGTGGAGCGGGCCGAAGCGCTGATCGGACTTGGGCGCTACGACGACGCCGAGCCACTGCTCGGACAGCGGCTCGCCGAGGACCCGGAGGACATCTGGGCCTGGGTCAGGCTCGCCCAGTGCCATCTGGGCGGGGAGAACAAGGAGCCGGACGGGGCGCTGGAGGCGACCGAGCGGGCGCTCGCGCTCGACCCCGAGCACGTCGGCGCGCTCATCCAGCACGCGCGTGCCCTGCAGGCCGTCGGCGGCCGCTTCCCGGAGACCGAGGGCGTCCTGCGCGAGGTCATCCGTCTCGCGCCCGAGTACTGGTACGGGTACGCGCTGCTCGCCAACTGGCTGTTCCGCATCCGGGCCATCACGTTCGGGCAGGCCAACGGCGGGGAGGTCACCCGGGAGGCCATGGACCGCTTCCTCCAGGAGTCGGCCGAACTGGCCCAGCAGGCCATCCGCCTGGCGCCCGAGGAGGTGTTCGGCTACGAGGTGGCGTGGCTGATCGCCGACATGGGCGGCAACCGGACCGTCGCCGACATGATGGACCAGGCCATCCTCCGCCTCGACCCGAACCACCAGCAGGCGCTCGCCCGGCAGACCAAGAAGGCCGCCACAGCCCCGGGCGTCAAGGCCACCGAGGCCGCCACGCTCTACGCCGACGCCCTCGCCTCCGCCCCGGACTCGGCGCCCATGCGGCAGGGTCTGGACGACGCCTCCTACCGGCTGCTGCGCGGAGTGCGCTGGATCGCCGTGCTGTGCGTGGCCTTCGCCGGCGCCGGGCTCGACCTCTTCACCACCGAGGGGGAGACCCCGCGTGCCCTGCCGCTCCCCTTGGGCCAACGGCTGTGGGATCTCGTCCCCATGGCCGCTCTGTGGACCGTGGGCGCCCTGCTGCGATACCGCCGCCTGCGCACCGGCGTCCAGTACAACCTGCGCTCCGTGATCCGCCGCCGCCGCTGGCCCCGCATCGTCCTGGGCCAGGCCGCCTGGGCCATGCTCTGCGCCCTGCTGCTCACCCAGGTCCCGTGGACGGACCGGACGGTGCCCCAGATCGTCTTCTGGGCGGGCCTCGCACCGACGGCGGCCACGATCTGGTTCGACCGGCGCAAGGACACCTGACGCAGGGACTCCGGAACGACCCCGAGATCGATTCCCGGGGGCGTTCCGGAACAGCAGCGGTGATCACGCGGGAGCTGCCGCACGGCGTCCACCGTGCAGCTGCTACTGCACGATCCTGATCCGGTCCGCCGCCGGAGGCGTCATCGGCGAGGTGGCCGAGGAGTGTGCCGTCAGGTACTTCTCCAGGGCACCCAGGTCGTCGCCGCCCACCAGGTCGTTCGTGCCCTGCCCCAGGGTCGGGAAGCCGTCGCCGCCGCCCGCCAGGAAGCTGTTGGTGGCGACGCGGTAGGTGGCCGCCGGGTCGATGGGGGCGCCGTCGAGGCGGATGGAGTCGGTGACGACGCGGTCCGCACCGGCTTTGGTCATGTCCAGGGTGTAGGTGAGGCCCGCCGAGGGCTGGAGGATCTTCGGGGCCGCCGCGTTCGGCCCGCTCACCTGCTCCTTGAGCACCTGGACCAGCTGGGCGCCGGTGAAGTCCTGGAGGTTGACGGTGTTCGAGAAGGGCTGGACCGTGAAGCCCTCGGCGTAGGTGACGACACCGTCGCCCTCGGCCCCCTTGGCCGCGTAGGTGAGACCCGCGCGCACGCCGCCCGGGTTCATCAGGGCGAGACTGGTCCTCGGGTCCAGTCCCCGGCCGTGGGCGAGCTGGGCGTCGGCGATCAGGTCGCCCATCGGGGACTCGGTGCCGGTGTTGTCGACGTCGGCTGAGATGTGGCCGATGGCCCGGTTGCCGATCGGGGCCGCCAGGGTGTTCCAGCGGGAGATCAGGTCCGTCATGTCGGCGGCCTTCGGGACGTCCCGGGTGACCACGCGGTTCGCGGACTTCACGGCCGTGCGCACGATGTCGCCGGTGCGGCGGTCGTAGGTCAGCGTGGTGTCGGTGTAGAGCCGGCCGAAGGAGGCCGCCGAGGTGACCATGCGGGGCCTGCCCGACGGGTCCGGGACCGTGCAGACGTACGCCTGGTGGGTGTGTCCGGTGACCAGGGCGTCGACCGCCGGGGTCACGTTCTTCGCGATGTCCACGATCGGGCCCGAGATGCCGCTGCCCGCGCCCGCCGAGTCGCAGTCGTAGTTGTAGGAGCCGGAGGCCGGGAAGCCGCCCTCGTGGATCAGGGCCACGATCGAGCGGACGCCCTGGCGCTGCAGCACCTTCGCGTACTTGTTGATCGTCTCGGCCTCGCCCTTGAAGGTCAGGCCCTTGACGCCGTCGGCGGAGACGATGTCCGGGGTGCCCTTGAGGGTGACACCGATGAAGCCGATCCTGACGTCCTTCTTCTTCCACACCCAGTACGGCTTCAGGATCGGCCTGCCCGTCTTCTCGTCCAGGACGTTCGCCGCCAGGTACGGGAAGTTCGCGCCCTTGAACGTCTTGTCGGCGTAGCAGCCGTCCGTGGGGTGGCAGCCGCCGTTCTGCAGACGGCCCAGTTCCTTCGCGCCCTCGTCGAACTCGTGGTTGCCGACCGAGGTGACGTCCAGCTTCAGCTTGTTGAGCGCCTCGACGGTGGGCTCGTCGTGGAAGAGGCCGGACAGCAGCGGGGAGGCGCCGACCATGTCGCCGCCCGCCGCGGTGACCGAGTACGGGTGACCCTCGCGGGCCTGGCGCAGGTGGGTGGCGAGGTACTCGACGCCGCCCGCGTCGATCGTCTTCGTCGTGCCGTCCGGCTGGAGCTCGCCGACCCGGCCGGAGGAGCCGGAGGGGGGTTCCAGGTTGCCGTGCAGGTCGTTGAAGGAGAGGAGCTGGACGTCCTGGTAACGGCCGTGGTCGCCGTGGTCGGGTTGTGCCTGCGCGGGCAGCGCGGCGGCCAGGGCGGCGACCGTGGCGAGAGCGGCGGTCGTCGCGAGGACGGCGTACGTGCGGCGTCCGGTGCGCCGCGGTGTGGCTGACATGGGACCCCCCTGCGGGTGGACGGTGGCATCGGCCCGTTCGCGGCGCAGCCTAGGGTCAACGCGCGTAGCGCAACAGGGTGTTCATGGTTACATCCTGGTTTCCCTTTGCCCTTTCCTTTACCCGCTGCGCTGTCGCCCCTTCGCCCCTCACGCCCCGTACCCTCGTACGCATGAGCAGCGACGACGCCGTACGGCCCTTCCCCTCCCGCTCCATCGAGACCTACGCCGAACTCGGCCCGGGCCAGGCCGAGGCCGTGCGCGGACTGCTCGCCGAGGCCGCCCGGGTCGACGGGCAGCATCCGGTGTCCGAGCAGGGGCGCCTGCAGCTGCACGGCGGCACCCGCGACGGCGTGTCGCATCTGCTCCTGACCGTCGGGGACGAACTCGTCGGCTACGCCCAGCTGGAGGACACCGACCCGGTGGAGGCGCCGGCCGCAGAACTGGTCGTCCACCCGGCGCACCGCGGGCACGGGCACGGACGGGCGCTGGGCTCGGCGCTGCTGGCCGCCTCGGGCAAGCGGCTGCGGGTGTGGGCGCACGGCGGGCACTCCGCCGCCCGGCACCTCGCCCAGGTGCTGGGGCTGACCCTCTTCCGTGAACTGCGCCAGATGCGGCGGCCGTTGGCGGGCCTGGAGCTGCCCGATCCGCAGCTGCCGCAGGGCGTGGGCGTGCGCGCCTTCGTGCCCGGCAAGGACGACACGGCCTGGCTCGCGGTCAACGCGGCCGCCTTCGCGCACCACCCCGAACAGGGCTCGCTGGCCCAGCGCGACCTGGACGACCGCAAGGGCCAGCCGTGGTTCGACCCGGCCGGTTTCTTCCTCGCCGAGCGGTCCGGGGAGCTGGTCGGCTTCCACTGGACCAAGGTGCACGCCGAGGAGGGGCTCGGCGAGGTGTACGTGCTCGGGGTCCGGCCGGGCGAGCAGGGCGGCGGCCTCGGCAAGGCCCTGACCACGATCGGCCTGCGCCACCTGGCCGGGCTGGGCCTGCAGACGGCGATGCTCTATGTGGACGCCGACAACAAGGCGGCGGTCTCGGTGTACGAGCGGCTGGGGTTCACCACGTACGAGACCGACCTGATGTACCGCACCGAGACGTGACACAAGCCCAGGTGAGGGCCGGTCGCAGCCCAAGCCGGGGACGGCGGTGACGCAGGCCCGGGGACGGCCGTGACGCAGGCCCGGGGAGGCCGTGGCCCGGGCGGGGCGGGCGGCCGTGGGCCCGGCGGGGCGGGCGGCCGTCCGGATGGCCGCCCCGCCCTCGTACCGCGCCGCGGTGGGTGAGCCGCCCTCCCCCGCCGCTGCCGGATCCTTTCTCCCGCTCCGGCGCCGGGCGGCCCGGGACCGAGGCAGTCCGTAGCTTTCGCTACGTATACGCCGTCGAGCCGCCCCGCGATATCCCGCACGTCATGTCTCCGTAACCATTGATTCAGCCGGGCTTGCGACGCTCGGTCAATGAAGCCCGCCGTGCCAGAGCCTTCGCCGCCCCCCGAGGGACCCGGGAGAAACGGTGTCGTGACGCTCCCACCCGCACGTTCCGACGCGCCCGTATCGCCCCTGGCGCGGAAGAATGGGGTCATGAGTCAGCAAGACACCCAGGCAGAGGTCCAGCACCCGCAGCCCTCCGTGGGCTCCATAGCCGCGCACCGGCCGCACACCGTTGCAGCGAACGTCTCCGACCTGGAACCCGACATCGATGCCGACCTCGACGCGTACGAGGAGGCACCGGGTGAGGGTGCCCCACTGCCGCTCGGCCGTTTCCTCGACCGGGAGCGCAGCTGGCTCGCGTTCAACGAGCGCGTCCTGGAGCTGGCCGAGGACCCGGACACACCGCTGCTGGAGCGCGCGAACTTCCTGGCGATCTTCGCCAGCAACCTGGACGAGTTCTTCATGGTCCGGGTGGCCGGCCTGAAGCGCCGTATCGCGACCGGCGTCGCCACCCGTTCGGCCTCCGGCCTCCAGCCCCGCGAGGTGCTGGAGATGATCTGGGCCCGCTCGCGCGAGCTCATGGCCCGGCACTCCGCCTGCTACCACGAGGACATCGCCCCCGCCCTCGCGGAGGAGGGCATCCACCTGGTCCGCTGGAGCGAGCTGACGGACAAGGAGCAGGCACGGCTCTTCACGCTGTTCCGGCACCAGATCTTCCCGGTCCTCACACCGCTGGCCGTGGACCCCGCGCACCCGTTCCCGTACATCTCGGGCCTGTCCCTGAACCTGGCCGTCGTCGTACGCAACCCGGTCAGCGGCCACAAGCACTTCGCGCGCGTGAAGGTGCCGCCGCTGCTGTCCCGCTTCCTGGAGGCCGCGCCCGGCCGGTACGTCCCCATCGAGGACGTCATCGCCGCGCACCTGGAGGAGCTGTTCCCGGGCATGGAGGTGGTCGAGCACCACGCCTTCCGCCTGACCAGGAACGAGGACCTGGAGGTCGAGGAGGACGACGCCGAGAACCTCCTCCAGGCGCTGGAGAAGGAACTCATGCGGCGCCGCTTCGGCCCGCCGGTGCGCCTGGAGGTCGAGGAGTCCATCGACCGCGAGGTGCTTGACCTGCTCGTGCGCGAGCTGAAGATCTCCGAGGCCGAGGTGTACCCGCTGCCGGGTCCGCTCGACCTCACCGGCCTGTTCCGCATCCACGGCCTGGACCGGCCGGAGCTGAAGTACCCGAAGTTCATCGCGGGCACCCACCGTGACCTGGCCGAGGTCGAGTCGGCCTCGGCGCCCGACATCTTCGCGGCCCTGCGCAGCCGGGACGTCCTCCTGCACCACCCGTACGACTCGTTCTCGACGTCCGTGCAGGCCTTCGTGGAGCAGGCGGCCGAGGACCCCGACGTCCTCGCGATCAAGCAGACCCTCTACCGGACCTCCGGCGACTCCCCGATAGTCAACGCGCTCATCGACGCCGCCGAGGCCGGCAAGCAGGTTCTCGTCCTGGTCGAGATCAAGGCCCGCTTCGACGAGCACGCCAACATCAAGTGGGCGAAGAGGCTGGAGGAGGCCGGCTGCCACGTCGTGTACGGCCTGGTCGGACTCAAGACCCACTGCAAGCTGTCCCTGGTGGTCCGCCAGGAGGGCGACACGCTGCGCCGCTACAGCCACGTCGGCACGGGCAACTACCACCCGAAGACGGCGCGCCTGTACGAGGACCTCGGCCTGCTGACGGCGGACCCGCAGGTCGGCGCGGATCTCTCGGACCTCTTCAACCGCCTGTCCGGCTACTCCCGGCGCGAGACCTACCGGCGGCTGCTGGTCGCCCCCAAGTCCCTGCGCGACGGCCTGATCTCGCGGATCAACAAGGAAGTCCAGCACCACCAGGCGGGCCGCCCGGCCTTCGTCCGCATCAAGGTCAACTCGATGGTCGACGAGGCGATCATCGACGCGCTCTACCGGGCGTCCCAGGCAGGCGTGCCGGTGGACATCTGGGTGCGGGGCATCTGCGCGATCCGCCCGGGTGTCCCGGGCCTGTCGGAGAACATCCGGGTCCGCTCCATCCTCGGCCGCTTCCTCGAACACTCCCGGGTGTTCGCCTTCGGCAACGGCGGCGAACCCGAGGTGTGGATCGGCAGCGCCGACATGATGCACCGCAACCTCGACCGCCGGATAGAGGCCCTGGTCCGGGTCACCGACCCCGGCCACCGGGCGGCCCTGAACCGGCTGCTCGACACCGGCATGTCCGACAGCACCGCCTCCTGGCACCTCGGCCCCGACGGCGAGTGGACCCGGCATGCGACCGACGCGGACGGACAGCCCCTGCGAAACGTTCAGGAGATGCTCATAGACGCCCGGAGGCGCCGGCGTGGCACAGCAACACCTTGACCCGACGGACCCCACGGCCAAGGCGGTGACCGGGGAGGCTCTCGCCGGCTACCTGCGCGCCCAGGCCACGGAGTTCCTCCGCGCGCTGCGCCTGCACCGGGAGACCGGCGGCACCGCGGCGGGCGGCGCGGAGGAGTCCGTCGACGCGGCCCGGGCCCTGCGCCACTCGGCCCGCCGCATCAGCGGCAGCCTGCACACGTTCCGCCCGCTGCTGGACGCGGACTGGTCGGAGGAGATGCGCCCCGAACTGGCCTGGTTGTCCGGCACGTTGGGCCTGGAGCACGCGTACGGGTCCCGCCTGGAACGCCTGTTGCTGGCGCTGCACCGGTTGTCGGGGGCGACGGCGTTCCCCGGGCAGACGGTGAGCGACACGACGGGCGGCCGTGGCAGAGCTGCGGCTGCGGCCACGGCCGACACAGCCGGCGCGAGTGCCGCCGCGGCCGTGGGCAGTCGTGCCGCCGGGGCGGCACGGGTGGGCGGTGGGGGTGCCCCCGCGCGAGGGAAGTCGAGCGTGGGGGAGGCACTTGCCAACGCCACTGGCCCCGCCAACCCGACGCCCACCGTGGAACGCGGCAACCTCACCGTCGGCGCGGCCAAGGCAGGCGCCCTGCTCGAACGCCAGCTCACCCTCGCCCGGACACGGGCCCACTCCACGGCCCTCCAGGCCCTCGGCTCCTCCCGCTTCCACGCGGTCGCCGACAAGGTCGCCGTACTCGCCAGCGAGGTCCCCCTCACCCCCACCGCCCCCACGACCGACCTGCGCCCCCTGGCCGACGCCGCCGAGGAGCGCCTCACGGACGCCGTCGCCGCCCTCCCCCTGATCACCGCAGGCCACCCCTACAACGCGGAGGCCCTGGTCCACGGCCTGTCCCCGGACCCGTCCCCGCACCCCCAGGACGGGCCCTGGCACCAGGTCCGCCTGCTGCTGCGCCTGCACCGGTACGCCCGGGAGGTGCTGTGCCAGGGCGACGCACCGGTGGACGTGCGGCTGCTGGCGGCGGGTCAGGCGCTGAACCGGCACCGGGACGCCTCGGAGGCGGCGGCGGCGGCTGCGCAGGCGGCCCGCACACCCCGTATCGCCCCGGCGACGGCGTACGCCCTCGGCGTGCTCCACGCCGACCAGCGGCACGAGGTGGAGGCGGCCAGGTTCGCCTTCCAGCAGGCGTGGCAGAAGCAGACGGTCAGCGCACCCTGACCCCTCCCGAGGAGGCGGTGTGAACGACACCACGGTCCAGGCGGCGGGCTGCGTGCTGTGGCGCCGCTCGCCGGTGGACGGCGGGCTGGAGATCTGTCTGGTCCACCGGCCGAAGTACGACGACTGGTCGCATCCCAAGGGCAAGCTCAAACGGGGTGAGGACGCGCTCGCCGGCGCCCTGCGCGAGGTCGCGGAGGAGACGGGGTACGCGGCCGACCCCGGCCCCGAGCTGCCGACCGTGCGCTATCTGGCCAACGGACGCCCGAAGCGGGTGCGCTACTGGGCGGCCGAGGCGACAGGGGGGCACTTCACCCCGAACGCGGAGGTGGACCGCATCCTGTGGCTCTCCCCCGGCGCGGCCCGCAGCCGGCTGACCCAGCCCCGCGACCGCGACCTCGTGGACTCCCTCGGCCACCCCATCGAACAGATGTGAGCCCAGAGGCGGGCTCACGCCCCCGCCACATGCACCTCCCCGTCCGTCCGGGCCTGACTGCGGGCCCGGCGGGCGGGGCCGCGCCAGCCGCACGTACAGCGGGCCAGACAGAAACGGCCCTGCTCGGTCGTCGTAGTGAGGTGTTCCTGCCCCTGCCGGACTCGCTCCGGCCCGTCCTGCTGCGCCACGGCGACAACGTTACCGACCCGCGCGGTTAAAAGGCTTGTATGGCCATTCCCCGCCCCCCGGTACGGCCCGGGCGGCGCGTGACGGCACCCCCTTACTCGTCGTTAACCGGAACGACAGGGGGCCCGTGACGGACGTACCGGCTGGGGGTAGGCAGGCGATGGATCGGCGGCAGCAGCACAGGCGCGCAGGCAGGACGGTCGTCGCGGTGGGGATCATGGTCGGTCTCGGGGCGGGTGCCACGGGGTGCACCGGCAGCGGGGCGGCGGCGGAGGGCGTGAGCAGCGCGGTCGGCGACCCGGTGGCCGCCCTGCAACGCGCCGCCGACACCCTGCACGGGGCGGGCACCTCCAAGGCCACCACATCCATGGAGATGGCGACCGGCGGCACCAGGGTCACCATCCGCGGCAGGGGTGTCTACGACTACCGGCACCGGATCGGCCGGCTGACCGTCGTGCTGCCGGAGGATCCGGCGGGCACCTCCGAACACCGGCCCATCACCGAACTCCTCGCCCCGGGCGCCCTGTTCATGAAGAACCGGGGCGCGGGGGTGCCCGCCGACAAGTGGGTGCGGGTGGAGACCGCGAGCCTGTCCGACGGCAACCTGGTCACCGGTGGCGTGACCGACCCGTACGCCGCCGCCGAGCTGCTGCGCGGGACCCGCAGGGCGACCTATGTGGGGCGGACCGAGGTCGCCGGGACGCCGGTGCGGCACTACCGGGGCACCGCGGATCTGACCACCGCGGCGGCCTCCGCCTCGGCTGACGACAAGGCCCCCCTGCGGGCGGCGGCCAAAGGGTTCGCTTCGGCCGAGGTGCCGTTCGACGCCTATCTGGACGACGAGGGCCGCATCCGCAAGCTGCGCCAGCGCTTCAGCTTCGTCAACGGCCGGGAGAAGGCCAGCGTGGCGGTCGCCTCGACCACGCTGCTGTACGACTTCGGCACCCCTGTCGACGTGCGCCTGCCGCGTCCGCAGGACATCTACGCGGGCCGGATCGCCGAGAACGGGAGCGGCGGCGACGGCGGGAACCAGCCTGCGCACTAGTCCGGAACCCCACCCTTGAACTAGCCCGTCCGTGCCATGCGCGGTGTGTAGACCACTCCCTACTCTAGGAAGTCGGTGACGGCAGAGATGAGGTGATGCACGTGGCTCCGGTCGGCGGTACGGCAGTTCAGGACCACGTGGCCCTCGCCGAGATCGATCTGTGCGGAGAGCTGATCATCGCGGCCTCGGCCGCCGAGGACCGGCTCAGCCTGGAGTGCATCGACGCGGTGCTGCGGGTGGCCGAGGAGCGGGAGACCGCGGGCGCCTGAGGCCCGCCGGCGCCCTCGGCCCGGACGAGTGCCCCGGCTCAGGTGCGCAGCAGCCGGCCGATCGCCTTCGTGGCCTCCTCCACCTTCGCGTCGATCTCGTCGCCGCCCTTGAGCGCCGCGTCGGCGACGCAGTGCCGCAGGTGCTCCTCCAGCAGCTGCAGGGCGAAGGACTGCAGGGCCTTGGTGGACGCGGAGACCTGGGTGAGTATGTCGATGCAGTAGGTGTCCTCGTCGACCATGCGCTGCAGGCCGCGGATCTGGCCCTCGATCCGGCGCAGCCGCTTGAGGTGCTCGTCCTTCTGCTTGTGGTAACCGTGCGTGGCGCCGGCCTCGGTCGTCGTCATCGCGGGCCTCCATATCGGGACGAACTGCGGATACATACCCCTGGTGGGTATATGGTAACGAATTTTGCTGGGTAAAGGGCCCTTGGTACGCCCCGCTGCTGATCACCGTGCCCCATGGGCGACACTGGGGGACGGCCCGATAGCCGTGGCCGAATGTTGCGCCTAGCATCAGCCTGACCGAAACCGAAGCACCCCGAGGACCACACGTGCGCTTTCGTCTGACCCCCAGGGAGACGAGCTTCTACGACATGTTCGCCGCATCCGCGGACAACATCGTCACCGGCTCGAAACTCCTGATGGAACTGCTCGGGGCGGACGCGTCTGCCCGGGCCGAGATCGCAGAGCGTATGCGGGCCGCGGAACACGCAGGTGACGACGCCACGCACGCGATCTTCCACCAGCTGAACTCCTCGTTCATCACGCCCTTCGACCGCGAGGACATCTACTCCCTCGCCGGTTCCCTCGACGACATCATGGACTTCATGGAGGAGGCCGTCGACCTGGTCGTCCTCTACAACATCGAGGAGCTGCCGAAGGGCGTCGAGCAGCAGATCGAGGTGCTGGCCCGGGCGGCCGAGCTGACGGCGGAGGCGATGCCGAACCTGCGCACGCTGGACAACCTCACCGAGTACTGGATCGAGGTCAACCGGCTGGAGAACCAGGCCGACCAGATCCACCGCAAGCTGCTGGCCCACCTCTTCAACGGCAAGTACGACGCGATCGAGGTGCTCAAGCTGAAGCAGATCGTGGACGTCCTGGAAGAGGCGGCGGACGCGTTCGAGCACGTGGCGAACACGGTGGAGACCATCGCCGTCAAGGAGTCCTGAGGCGTCGATGGACACCTTCGCTCTCATCGTGACCATCGCGGTCGCGCTCTTCTTCACGTACACGAACGGCTTCCACGACTCGGCGAACGCGATCGCGACGTCGGTGTCGACACGGGCGCTGACCCCGCGCGCGGCGCTCGCCATGGCCGCGGTGATGAACCTCGCAGGTGCCTTCCTGGGCTCCGGGGTCGCCAAGACGGTCAGCGAGGGCCTGATCGAGACGCCCAAGGGCTCCCAGGGGATGGGCATCCTCTTCGCCGCCCTGCTCGGCGCGATCGTCTGGAACCTGGTCACCTGGTACTTCGGCCTGCCCTCCTCGTCCTCCCACGCCCTCTTCGGCGGCCTGGTGGGCGCGGCCCTGGCGGGCGGCACGACCGTGCTGTGGAACGGCGTCCTGGACAAGGTCGTCATCCCGATGTTCCTCTCGCCGGTCGTCGGTCTGATCGTCGGCTACCTGGTGATGACGGCCATCCTGTGGCTGTTCCGCCGCTCCAACCCGCACAAGGCCAAGCGGGGCTTCCGCATAGCCCAGACCGTCTCGGCGGCCGGCATGGCCCTCGGTCACGGTCTCCAGGACGCCCAGAAGACGATGGGTGTCGTGGTGATGGCACTGGTGATTTCCGGCCACCAGACCTACGGCGATCCGATCCCGGTCTGGGTGAAGGTCGTCTGCGCGCTGATGCTGTCGCTGGGCACCTACGCGGGCGGCTGGCGCATCATGCGCACGCTGGGCCGCAAGATCATCGAACTCGACCCTCCGCAGGGCTTCGCCGCCGAGACGACCGGCGCGTCGATCATGTTCACCACGGCCTACCTCTTCAAGGCGCCGATCTCCACGACCCATGTGATCACCTCGGCGATCATGGGCGTGGGCGCGACCAAGCGCGTCAACGCAGTCCGCTGGGGCGTCGCCAAGAACATCGTCCTGGGCTGGTTCATCACCATGCCGGCGGCCGGCCTGGTCGCGGCCCTGGCCTTCGGAATCGTGAAGCTGACGGCTCTGTAGCGGGCCGGACCCCCTCGAGATGCGGTAGTCGCCCCAGTGGCAAGACTGGACATATGACTACCAAGGCACTCCTCGAAGGCGGGCCGGACGATCTGGCGGGCACGACCGTGCCGATCGTTCCCCCCGGTCAAGAGCTGAAGATCCCGCACACCGGCGGATACGAGCACTACAAGGTCACCTCACGGCACGAGGACACCTCGGACGGGCGGGTCACCGTCTACCGATGGTGGGAACGGACCGAAGTGGCCGAGTGAAACGCTGCGGGCCCGCCCCCGGGAGCCAGGGGCGGGCCCTTTTGCATCCTCGCGGTGGCACCGCCATGCAGCACCGCGAGGGGTTCTAGTGGAGGAACCTCACCGGCTCAGCCGAAGCGGCCGGAGATGTAGTCCTCCGTGGCCTGGACCGAGGGGTTGGAGAAGATCCGCTCGGTGTCGTCGATCTCGATCAGCCGGCCCGGCTGTCCGACGGCGGCCAGGTTGAAGAAGGCCGTACGGTCCGAGACACGGGCCGCCTGCTGCATGTTGTGCGTCACGATGACGATCGTGAACCGTTCCTTCAGCTCACCGATCAGGTCCTCGATCGCCAGCGTCGAGATCGGGTCCAGGGCCGAGCAGGGCTCGTCCATGAGCAGGACCTTCGGCTCGACCGCGATGGCACGGGCGATGCACAGACGCTGCTGCTGACCGCCCGAGAGGCCCGAGCCGGGCTTGTTCAGCCGGTCCTTGACCTCGTTCCAGAGGTTCGCGCCCTTGAGGGACTTCTCGACGATGTCGGTGAGCTCGGACTTCTTGTAGCTGCCGTTCAGGCGCAGGCCCGCGGCCACGTTGTCGAAGATCGACATCGTGGGGAACGGGTTCGGGCGCTGGAAGACCATGCCCACCTCGCGCCGCACCGACACCGGGTCGACGCCGGGGCCGTAGAGGTCCTCGTCGTCCAGGAGGACCTTGCCCTCGACGCGGCCACCGGGGGTGACCTCGTGCATACGGTTCAGGGTGCGCAGGAACGTCGACTTGCCGCAGCCGGAGGGGCCGATGAACGCCGTCACCGAGCGGGGCTCGACGGTCATCGAGATGTCTTCGATCGCCTTGTGGGAGCCGTAGTAGGCGGTGAGTCCGCTTACGTCGATTCGCTTGGCCATTACTTCTTCACTTCCAAGTCCGGGGGTCGCTGTGGGCCCCGCGCGGCGGTAGCCGCATATTGATGCTTAGCGACCGGTCTTCGGGGCCTTCCAGCGGGCGATGCCGCGGGCCACCAGGTTCAGGATCATCACGAAGGCGATCAGCGTGAGGGACGCCGCCCAGGCACGGTCGTAGGCCGCGTTGGCGCCCGCGCTCTGCGAGTACTGCTGATAGATGTACAGCGGCAGCGACGCCTGCGCACCCTCGAAGGGGTCGTTGTTGATGAACGGGTTGCCGAACACCAGCAGCAGCACGGGAGCGGTCTCACCCGCGATGCGGGCGACGGCCAGCATGATGCCCGTGGTGATGCCGCCGATGGAGGTCGGCAGGACCACCTTCAGGATGGTCCGCCACTTCGGCACACCGAGCGCCAGCGAGGCCTCGCGCAGCTCGTTCGGGACGAGCTTGAGCATCTCCTCCGTGGAGCGGACGACCACCGGCATCATCAGGATGGCCAGGGCCAGCGAACCGGCGAAGCCGAACGGCTCCATCTTGAAGATGAGCATCAGGCTGAGGATGAACAGGCCCGCGACGATCGACGGGATGCCCGTCATGACGTCGACGAAGAAGGTGATCGCCGACGCGAGGCGGCCGCGCCCGTACTCGACCAGGTAGATCGCGGTCATCACACCGATCGGGGCGCCGATCAGCGTGGCGAGACCGACCTGCTCCAGGCTTCCGATGATGGCGTGGTAGATGCCGCCGCCCGGCTCGGAGTCGGCGACGACACCCATGGAGTGGGTGAGGAAGTAGACGTTCAGGACCTTCACGCCGCGCGAGATGGTCACCCAGACCAGGGAGACCAGCGGGACCACGGCGACCACGAAGGCGACCCACACGAGCGAGGTGACGACGCGGTCCTTGGCCTGACGGCGGCCCTCCACCTTGGCGGCGATGCCGTAGGTGCCGAGGACGAAGAGGATCGCGGCGATCAGACCCCACTGGACCTTGCTCTGCAGGCCGGCGGCGGTGCTGATGCCGATCCCGAGGGCGAGGGAGCCGGCCGCGATGGCCCACGGCGTCCACTTCGGGAGGCTGGCGGCCCGCAGGGTGCTGGTGCGCTTGTGGCTGACGGCTGCGGTGCTCATGCGTTGGCCCCCGAGTACTCCTTGCGGCGGGCGATGATCGCACGGGCCGCGCCGTTGACCAGCAGGGTGATGACGAAAAGCACCAGGCCGGAGGCGATCAGCGCGTCGCGGCCCTGCTCGGTCGCCTCACCGAACTTGCTGGCGATGTTCTGGGCGAAGGTGCCGCCGCCCGGGTCGAGCAGGCTGGTCTGGATGTCGTAGCTCGGGGAGAGCACGGTGGCCACGGCCATGGTCTCGCCGAGGGCGCGGCCGAGGCCGAGCATCGAGGCGGAGATGACGCCGGAGCGGCCGAAGGGCAGCACCGACATGCGGACGACCTCCCAGCGGGTGGCGCCGAGGGCCAGGGCGGCCTCCTCGTGCATCCGCGGGACCTGGCGGAACACCTCGCGGCTCACGTTGGTGATGATCGGCAGGATCATGATCGCCAGCAGGATGCCGACGGTGAGCATGGCGCGGGGGGCGCCGCCGTCCCAGGAGAAGATGCCGGTCCAGCCGAGGTAGTCGTTCAGCCAGCCGTACAGGCCCTGCATGTGCGGGACGAGGATCAGGGCGCCCCACAGGCCGTAGACGATGGACGGCACCGCGGCGAGCAGGTCGATCACGTAGGCGATCGGACCGCTCAGCCTGCGCGGGGCGTAGTGGGTGAGGAACAGCGCGATCGCCACGGCGACCGGGACCGCGAGGGCCATGGCGATGATCGAGGAGACGACCGTGCCGAAGGCCAGCACCGCGATGCCGAAGCTCGGCGGCGTGAGGTTGGTGTTCCACTCGAAGGTGGTCAGGAAGTTGCCGTGGTCCTTGCTGATCGCGAGGGAGGCACGGTAGGTGAGGAAGGCCGCGATCGCGGCCATGATCACCAGCAGCAGGATGCCGGAGCCACGGGAAAGGCCGAGGAAGATGCGGTCGCCGGGGCGGGTCGCGCCGCGGGCGCTGCGCTTCAGCCTGGCCACGTCCGGCTCGGGCGTGGGCGGGGATGCGTCAGTGGTCTTTGTTGATATGTCCATCGAGGTTCTCCGGTCTGCGGAGCCACTGGGTGGGCGGCTCCATGGAGGCGATCCCCTTTCGGGGTCCGTCTCCGGGCGGCGGTGCACCGGACGGTGCGGCCCGGGTCCGGGAGGAACCGGGCCGCACTCTCGGATCAGGTCAGCTCAGGCCGGCGATGGTGGTGCGGACCTTGGCGATGATCTCGTCGGGGATCGGCGCGTAGCTGTTGTCCGACAGCAGCTTCTGGCCGTCCTCGCTGGCGATGTAGTTCAGGAAGGCCTTGGTGGCGGGCAGGGTGTCCGCCTTGTTGCCCTTGTCACAGACGATCTCGTACGTGACCAGGGTGATCGGGTAGGCACCCTCGGCCTTGGTCGCGTAGTCGAGCTTCAGCGTCAGGTCCTTGCCGGTGCCGACGACCTTGGCGGCCGCGATGTCGGCGGTGGCGCTCTCCACGGAGGGCTTGACCGGGGCCTTGGCACCGGTGGCGATGGAGACGGTGCTCATGTCCTTGGCGTAGGACAGCTCGAAGTAGCCGATCGCGCCGGAGTTCTGCTTGACGCCCTGGGCCACACCCGCGGAGCCGGAGGCCGCCTGGCCGCCCTTCGCCTGCCAGGCCTTGCCGCCGGAGTACTTCCAGTTGTCCGGGGTGGTGGCGATCAGGTACTTGGTGAAGTTGTCCGTGGTACCGGAGTCCTCGGAGCGGTGGAAGGCCTGGATCTTCAGGCTGGGAAGCTTCGCCTTGGGGTTCAGCTTCTGGATCGCCGGGTCGTTCCAGGTCTTGATCTTGCTGTCGAAGATCTTGGCGATCGTCGGGGCGTCCAGGACCAGGTTGTCGACACCCGGGACGTTGTAACCGAGGGCGATCGGGCCGCCGACCATCGGGAGGTCGATGCCCTGGCCGCCGGAGCAGACCTTCTTGGAGGCGGTGACCTCTTCCGGCTTCAGCGCGGAGTCGGAACCGGCGAACGCGAGCTGGCCCTGGTTGAAGGAGGTGACACCGGCACCGGAGCCGCCGCCCTTGTAGTTGATCTGCACGCCACAGGCCTGGGAGAACTGCTTCACCCAGGCGTCGATCGCGTTCTTCTGCGCGGAGGAGCCGTCGGCGAGCAGCTGGCCCTTGGCGTTGTCACACTTGACGGAGCCCGTGCCGGCCGACGCCGAGGACTTGCCGCCACCGGCGTTGTTGTTGCCGTTGTCGTCCGAGCCGCACGCCGTGAGGGCCAGGGCGCCGGAGACCGCGATGGCACCGAGAGACAGGGCGCGCAGCCGGTTCTTGCGCTGAAGCTTCACTTTCGGGAGTTCCTTCCAGGAGCCGCCGCTGTCGGCGGCGTGCGAGGCAAGAGAGCGCGAGCGCGTTCATGACCGCCCCCGCATCGGGTAGGGCCGAAATTAGGCAGATCAGGTGAAGCGGCCGATGGCCATAAATGAACGGGGGGTGAACCCCTGCCGTCGGCCTGGTTAGGTCACGGAATGCTTACGGGGAGGGCACATGGAGATTCCGACAGCCGGGTTACTCGGACACGTATTCGCCGTTCGTTCTCGTGTCGTGGGAACCCCTGTGCGCACGCCGTCGTCTCGTCCCAGGAGAGCCGAGGAAGGGCGAGGGACATGGAACGGCGAGCGTTCATATCGGGCGGCGCGGCCGCACTGGCTGCGACCGCGCTGACGGGATGCAGTTCTGGCTCGGGCACGTCCGCCGGATCCTCGACGCGCGCTTTCTCATCCTCCGGTACGCCCCTGAAGACCACCAGCCAGGTCGCCGCCGCGAACTGGGCGGCTCTCGCCCGTGACCTCGACGGCCCTCTGGTACGCCCCGGGGACACCACCTGGACGACGGCCCACCAGCTGTACAACACCCGCTTCGACGGCCTGAAGCCCGCCGCGGTCGCCTATGTCTCCCACGCCGACGACATCCGTACGACCCTGGCGTACGCCCACGCCCACCAGATCAAGGTGTCGATCCGCAACGGCGGACACTCCTACGCGGGCTACTCCTCCGGCGACAACCGGCTGATCCTCGACGTGTCCAGGCTGAACCGGATCCGGGTGAGCGGCGGACAGGCGGTGGTCGGCGCCGGCTCCAAGCTGATCGACGTCTACCGGACGCTCGGCGCGAAGGGCGTGACCATACCCGCGGGCTCCTGCCCGACCGTCGGCGTCTCCGGCCTGGTCCTCGGCGGCGGCCACGGTGTCGCCTCCCGCGCCTACGGCCTGACCTGCGACAGCCTCACCCAGGCGACGCTCATCACCGCCGACGGCACGCAGGTGACCGCCGATGCGAAGAACCACTCCGACCTCTTCTGGGCGCTGCGCGGGGCGGGCAACGGAAACTTCGGCGTCGTCACCGAGCTGCACTTCAAGACGCACGCGGCACCGCAGGCGGTCACCGCGTACATGACGTGGTCGTGGTCCCAGGCGGCCGCGGTGATCAAGGCCTGGCAGGAATGGGGCCCGTCCCAGCCGGACGAGATCTGGTCCTCGCTGCACCTGGCGAACACCCCGGGCGGCACCCCGACGATCTCCGTGGCCTGCTTCTCCCTCGGCACCTACGGCGAGCTGCAGAACGCGGTGGACCAGCTGGCGCACAAGGCCGGCGCCGACGCCCGCTCCGTGACCCTGCGCCGCCGGGGCTACGAGGAAGCGATGGAGATCTACGCCGGCTGCTCCTCCTTCTCCACGGACGCCCAGTGCCACCTGCCGGGCTCCACCCCCGGCCGTTCCCCCCAGGGCCGCCTGGGCCGGGAGACCTACGCGGCCCGCTCCGACTTCTTCGACCGTTCCCTGTCCTCGGCGGGCATCCAGACCCTGCTGAGGCAGATCGGCTCGGTCCGGGGCGGAGCGGGCAGCATCGCGTTCACCGCGCTGGGCGGCGCCGTCAACCGCGTCAGCCCCACGGCGACGGCCTTCGTCCACCGCCGCTCGCGCATGCTGGCGCAGTACATCGCGTCCTGGGGCGCGGGAGGCACCGGCTCCTCGGCCCAGGCGTGGCTCACCTCGGCCCACAACGCGATGAAGCCGTACGCCTCCGGAGCGGCCTACCAGAACTACACGGACTCGACCCTGACGAACTGGCGCACGGCGTACTACGGGGACGCGGCCCCGCGCCTGGCCAAGGTGAAGAAGCAGTACGACCCGCAGAGGTTCTTCTCCTACGCGCAGGGCCTCTAGCTCAGCAGTCCTCCGGCTCGGCGGGCTCCGGCTCGGCGGGCTCCGGCTCAGCCGGCCTCGCGCTCAGCCGGCCCGAGCCGGCCTCGTGCTGCGCAGACCCCTGACTCAGCAGTGGCACAGCACGTCCACCACGACGGCCTCGGGACCGAGGTCGTCGAGGTAGGCGTTGGCCCGCTCCCAGTAGCCGTCGCCGTCCGCGTCCCACCAGCTGCCGTCCAGGGTGAGCAGGGCGTAGCCCGGCACCGCGGTGTGCAGCGCGCCCTGGCGGCGGGCTTCGTGCTCCCCCGCGAAGTAGGCGACCGGGTCGGTGGTCAGGAACGACATGTCGAAGTGCGGATCTCCCGCGACGGCCCGCTGGGCCACCTCCTGCACCAGGGGCTGGAGCAGATGGTCCTCCTTGGCCTGGGCCAGGGGGTAGCCGCCGGGGTCGGACTCGTGACGGGTGAGGAACTCGGAGAGCGGGCGGGCCGGCGGATGCAGCGCGGCCAGTTCGTCCCATGCGGCGGACAGCGCGTCGTGCTGCCCCACCGCCCGGCGCCGCATGGCGTCGAGGTCGAGCAAGCCGCGTGGGCCGCCGTAGCACTCCAGCGGGCCGAGGGGCGCCAGGTCGACCTTGCGGCGGGGCACGGCGGAGGCCGTGACGAGTCTGCGGTCGCCGTCGTGCGCGGGCAGGACGAGATAGGGGGACTCGGCAGGGACGTGGATGATCCACCAGTCCCATTCGCCGGCCGGGTTCCACTCCTCGGTGCCGTTGATGTCGTACGGCGCCATGGCGGCCGCTATCGCGCCGGGCAGCCTGCGCGGCCTGGTGGGCGGCAGGCACACCGTGGCGAAGAACTTGGTCATGCGCGGGAGCGTACGGTCACGCCGCCAGGTCGCGCTCCTCGGATTCCAGCGACGTGCGGGCGCCGGGGACCAGCGCGTCGCGCTGCTCGTCCGGCGTCGGGCGGCGCCGGACGATCCAGCCCGCCCGCGGCGACCGCTCCACCGCCTTCATCACCGGGGTGAGCAGGGCCATCGCCGGCGGGGACAGGAGCAGGGCGACCGCCGTGCCGAGCGCGAAGCCGCCGACGACGTCCGTCGGGTAGTGCACGCCCATGTACACCCGGCAGAAGCCCTCAAGGAGCGCCAGCCCGATGCCCACGATGCCGAAGCGGCGGTTGGCGACGAACATCCCGACACCGAGCGCCATGGTGATCGTCGCGTGGTCGCTGACGAAGGAGAAGTCGGTCTTGCCGGAGACGAGGACATCCAGCCCCTGGTGGTCGTTGAACGGACGGGGGCGGGCCACGAAGCCTCTGATCGGTACGTTCACCAGCACCGCGAGACCGGCTGCGAGCGGCGCCCACACCAGCGCGGCGACCGAGGACGCGGCGTCCTCGTCGGCCCGGCGGCGCACCGACCACCAGCACCACAGCACCATCAGCACCATCGCGAGCAGCAGTCCGTACTCACCCACGAACTCCATGACCCGGTCGAACCAGTGCGGCGCGTCCTTGGCCAGGCCATTGATGTCGTAGAGCAGGTCGACGTCGGGGTTCGATCCGGATTCGGCGAGTACAGCCATGGTGCTGCGGCCCCTTCGTCGTCTTCCCGGACGCACCTCGTGTGCGTCGCTCCTGCCCCCCGTGGTTCGTAGATCCGCTTCCGCTGCACTGCCGCACTGACGTCCGCTCGGCTACGTCAACAGGAACGCACAGCCCCCATTAATACGTTCCACTCTCCACTGAATGATCACGCAGACGTTATCGAAGAGAGACACGTTATTGCAGCTCAGGGGGTAGGTTCACGGACCGCTCACACCTTCGTGGGCAGTGCTTTTGCGCCATCTTCGGTGACCCGGGTGGCACCGAAGTAGTCAGGTGTGTCGATCGGGTCGAACCGGATCACGGCCCCCGACCGCGGAGCGTCGATCATGTACCCGCCGCCCACGTAGATCCCCACGTGCCGGATGGCCCGCGAGTCGGTGAGGTTGTCCGAGAAGAAGACCAGGTCACCGGGGAGGAGTTGCTCCCGCGAGGGGTGCTGGCCCGCGTTGTACTGGTCGTTGGCCACCCGGGGAAGCGTGATCCCGACCGTCTCGTAGGCGGCCTTGGTCAGGCCCGAGCAGTCGAAGCGTCCGCCCTGCTCGGCGGTACCGTCACCGCCCCACAGATACGGGGTGCCGAGCTTGCTCTGCGCGAAGCCGATGGCCCCGGCGGCCTGCCGGGTGGGATCGAGCCGCTTGACCGGGGCGGCGAAGCTCTTCTCCAGACTGCGGATGCGCTGGACGTAGTTCTGCGTCTCGCTGATGCCCGGGACGCCGCCCGCCTTTATGACCCGGTAGGCACCCGCGTTGTAGGCGGCGAGCATGTTGTCGGAGGTGTTCCCGGGAACGTCCTTCACGTACTTCGCCAGTTCGCAGTCGTACGAAGCGGCCGACGGAATCGCGTCGTTCGGGTCCCAGATGTCACGCTTGCCGTCGCCGTTGCCGTCGATGCCGTGGGTCGCCCAGGTGCCCGGGATGAACTGGGCGATGCCACGCGCGTCTGCCGGGCTGACGACCGTCGGGTTCCAGCCGCTCTCCTGGTACAGCTGGGCGGCGAGCAACGCCGGGCTGAGCGCGGGGCACAGATTGCCCCACCGCTGCACGAGCTGCTTGTAGGCGGCCGGCACGGCTCCCTTGGCGAGCCCGCGACCGCCCGTCGTCGCGCTGTTGACGAGGTTCCCGGCGACGACGTACACCCCGATGACGAGCAGCATGACGAAGCTGAGCCCGGCCCCCGCGAGGGCTCCACCGACGATCCACGCCTTACGCACCGTCAACCGCCCCTCGCCACCGGCCAGTCCACCTGGCAGCAGTCTAGAAGTGGACCGGTCCGAGCACGAGAATACGGGCTCGGATCACAGCAGCCGTGTCATGCACTTACCATGAGCAACCGCAAAGGCGGACCCGAGCGGTACGGATCGCGGGAACGGGGGAGACAAGCGGATGTCATGGGACGAGTGGGAGCAGCTCAAAGCCGACGCGAAGGGCGGCGACTCCACCCACATGCAGCTCAACCACCTGGCCGACCCGGTCGGCGGAGGCGGCAGCAGCACCTACGGTGACCTCAAGGTCAGCAACAGCGATCTCGCGCAAATCGGCAAAGAGGCTCACTCGCTCTACACCCAGCTGTGGGACAAGGCCCGGGTCGCGCAGACCACGAGCGAGTCGGCCGCCGGCGCCCTCACCAAGCAGGGATTCACCCTGGGCAAGGGCCTGAAGCACGTTGCCCAGCGCTGGGACGACCAGCTGAAGTCGCTGCTGGACGCGTGCGCTCAGATCTCCAACCACATGCACGTCACCCAGAAGATCCATGCCGGTGACAACGGCTACATCGCACGCACGATGAGCAGCATCGACACCCTGGACGCCGGATTCGACGACCGCGTGGGAGAACCGGGCAAGAAGAACCCCGCCTACTCCCCCAAGAAGAAGAAGCAGTGAGCGGGGCCGCCCAGTGAAGTTCGAAGACCTCTATCAAGCCAACTTCAAGCAGCTCGACGACGCCGTCGACGACTGGGGCCTGCTCGTCCGCAACCTGACGGACCTGCAGAAGCAGGCGAAGGACGGACTGCACAACAAGGCGGTCAAGGCCGACTGGCACGGCGTGAACGCCGCTGCCTCCAAAGAATTCATCGGCAAGACCGCCGGTGAGTTCGAGGACGCCGCCAAGGAGGCGACGTCGGTCCACAACATTCTGCAGGACACCAGGAACGAGCTGAAGCACTACAAGGAGCAACTGCACAAGGCCGTCGAGAACGGCCGCAAGAAGAACCTCACCGTGATGCCTTCGGGCGACGGCGGCTTCATCGTCACCATGACCGTCCATCCCGACCGCGCCGCGCAAGGGGCCAAGGTCCCCGATCACAGCGTCGCGGACGAGAATGCCCTGCGCGACGAGGTGCAGAAGATCCTCGACAACGCAGCGAAGAGCGACGGCACCGCGTCCGGCGTCCTCATGGCGCTCGTGGACGAGAGCAAGTACGGGTTCTCCGGCGCCGTCTACAAGGACCGCGACCAGGCGGAGAAGGCCGTGCGGGAGGCCGACGAGCTGGCGAAGCTGGCGCGGAAGGATCCGTCGAAGCTGACCCCTGCCGACTTCGACAAGATCAATGCCGGTTTGAAGCAGTATCACAACGACCCTCTGTTCGCGGAGGAGTTCGCCGAGCAGCTGGGCGCCCAAGGAACGGAGAAGTTCTGGCTCGGCCTCAATGACACCCGCGAGGACGCGCACATGGGCTACGCACGCGGATACAAGTACGCCGAGCTGCAGAAGAACCTGAGTCTGACCCTTGCCACCGCGAGCCAGTCGGACAGCGCCGGCATGACAGCGTGGAAGCAGCAGGTGATCACCACTGGCAACAAGGCGGTCGGGCCCCACGGAGACGTCCTCGGCTTCCAGGTGATGAGCAACCTGATGCGCAACGGCGACTTCGACGACACGTTCATGAACGATTACGGTCGCGCGCTGATGAAGACCGAGCGGTTCTACACGGACGACGGCAAGAACGTGGCCTGGCAGGCGAATATCTGCCCACAGCTCAACTACGAGGGCAGCGACGGCGGATGGGACCCGCTCACCGGGTACCTGAAAGGCCTGGCGAACAACCCCACGGCCGCCACGAACTTCTTCAGCGACGACTTCATCCCGCAGGACGGGGACCACAAGAAGGCCGTCTCCAACTTCGACTACCTCTTCAAGCAGCGCCAGTGGCCGATGGACATCCACAACACCCACGACGTCCACAGCATCGTCGGCCAGGACTACCTGGCCCAGGCCCTGGAAGCGGCGGCCACCGGCCACCCGGCGGGTGAGATGCCGACGATCGACACCCCGGCACACACCAGCGCCCAGACCAAGCTGTTCCAGGAGATCGTCTCCGCCACGGCGGACAAGCAGGAACTCCTCACCGACCGCGGCTACATGTCCGACAGCATGGGCCAGATCGCCTCGGAGTACCTGCCGGACATCAACCGGGCCAGCACCGACCTGCCGCACAAGGATCTGCTGTACCCCGTCGATGGCTCTGCGGCCCACCTCGATGGCCCGGATGTGAACAAATTCCTGTTCGCCGTGGGTCAGAATCCCGAGGGATATGCTGCCGTCGAAGTGGGCCAGAAGGCCTACATGTCGAATCTGATGCAATACCACTTGAACCCCGACCTGCCTGCCGACCACCGCTTCACCGGTGATCACAAACTTCTCGTGCAGACCGTCGCGGAGCGGAGCGGCGAGGTCTCCGGGATCCTCAGCCAGGGCCGCATGGAGGCCATCGGAACTGTGGCGAAGGGGAAGGACGATTCGTTCGACCACGCCGTCGCCCAGTATCAGAACCTCATCTCCGGTGGTGTCGGTACCGTCGTTGGCGTAGGCACATCATTCATCGGTTCACCCGTGGCCGGGGGCGTTGTGGGCGGGGCCGCAGGCACCGCGACAGGCGCGGCCATGCAGTGGCTGTTCCAAGACGTCCAGGGTGCCGCGGCGGATGACGCACAGGACGACCAGGGAAAGGTCTGGCAGGACGGCTTGGACCGCAACACGGAGTACACGAATCGGGCAATGGCTCAGGCAGTGAAACGCTACCACTTGAGCCCAGACCTTGTGAGCTATGCATCAAATGCGGGACATCAGGGGTATTACAACGCCCAGGCCATTATGCACGGCCAGGCGCCGGGCAGCACCGCGGACATTCCGGAATGAATAGAGAACAGTCTTTGGACACCCTCCGACGCTACGCGGGAATGCGTTCTATTGCCATTGCATCTGCGACTGTCACCCTTCTGGGAACGCTCTCCGCATGCAGCGAACACAAGGAAAAGCGTCAGTACGCAGTCCCGCACTCTCTGTGCGGGATTCCAGTCGACAACGGCATACTGGCACCGTTCATGCCGCCTGGCCGGAAGATCACAGTCAAGCAGGAACTACCCGCCGGCCTCGCAGCACGTTGCGAGGTCCGCGTCGACTCCCGCCTCGCAGTGCAGGCTTCGCAAGAGTGGCTGTCAGGGCCCAACACAGCCTCCTTCGTGGGAGGACAGGCCAATTCCAAACTCGATCACCAAGCCGAGGGCGGAAGGTTTCTCTATTCCGGCTGGGAAGCATTCGGGGAAACGCGTCGCTGCAAGAAGGAGAAACTTCTGGGCAACGACTTGTTCACCGCATTTCAGATGAACTCGTCGGACCACCAGGATGCCGACGCGATGAAGCAACTCATCACCGCATACACAAAAGCCGTCGAAAAGACAGATACATGCAAGCGCGGGCTGCCCTTCAAGTCTTCGACGTAAAATCAGTGATCACAATCGCGGAGCCGTGTGTTCGGCCGCCGGTCAGGACGCGGTGGCGTCCTTGTACAGCTCGGCCGCTTCCCTCCTGAGCACCACGCTGTACGACGTGCCCGCCGTCACCCCGCCCTTCTCGTGGCCGCCGAGGACGCCGACGACCTGGTTGTCGCCGTTGATCCAGGGGCTGCCGCTGGTACCGCCGGTGAACTCCGGGCAGTCGATGCGCTGTTGCGTGCCGCTGTGCAGGGCCGGCTTGTTGGTGCAGGTGATGGGCGCCTCGCGGGAGTCGGGGTAGCCGGTGACGGTCACGGCGGTGGCACCGGTGGCCACCCCGGCCACGAACCGGTTGGCACCCACGACGTCCTCGATCCGCTTCCCGGCCAGCGTCTCCACGAAGGCGAAGGCGATGTCGCTGTCCTCGCTCTGCTTCTTGGCCCACCCGTCGGGCAGGAAGCGCTTCCCCACCTTCCAGACCCCGTAGGGCGCCTTCCCGTCCCGGTAACCCGGCACGAAGACGAGATCGCCGTTGTCCCCGTCCACACAGTGCGCGGCGGTGACGATCAGAGTGCGCTGCGGGCTGTGGACGACCGAGGCGCTGCAGAAGTGCCCGCCGGCCAGCTTGCCGACCCGCTCCGCGTCGAACAGCGCGCCGATCCGCTTGTTCTGTGAGGTCACGTCGGCGACGGCCGTGACCCCGAAGGGCCCCGGCCCGTCCGAGGCGGCGGCCACGGACGCCGACGTCAGGGCGAGCGTCACCACAGCACACAGCAAGGCGGGACGCGAGGTGAGCCAGATGCGTGAGATGCGCTTCATCAGGCCTCACTCTCTCCCACGAAGGTGAGAAACCCGCCCCGACTTCACTGAGATTTTCCTGTGAAACCTACCTATGGCCGCTGTGCTTCTCCAGAGGGCTGCCCGGAGTGGGGTCCACGGCACTCCGCCCACAGCAGCTTTCCGCCCTTCGACGCGCCCAGCTCGCGCAGCACGGAGGCTCCCCAGGAGTCGGCACACGCCCGTACGAGGTGCAGCCCGCGTCCGGACTCGGCATCCTCCGGTGCCACGGCGGCCCCCTCCGCGCAGAAGCCGGGCGGGACCCGCGGGTCGGTGTCCCAGACGGCGACGCACAGCCGTCCCGGCTCCCTGCCGAGGAGACGCAGGGCGTAGGGCCCTCTGGTGTGCAGATGCGCGTTGGCGAGCAGCTCGGCGGCCAGGAGTTCGGCGGTTGGCGTGAGGGCCGAGAGGTCGTGCGCGGCGAGCACGGTACGCAGGGTCGCCCGTGCGATCCCCGGTGCGCGTGGATCGTGGGGGAGTTGGAGGGTGTAGGTCCAGGGCGGGGCTACGGTGGGCATGGAAGTCTCCAGTCGGTGACGGGGGTTGAGGTGCGGTGTTCGGTTGCCCAGTGGCATGCCGGTCCGTCGATCCGGTGCACTTCTGGGCGTGGCGCCCACGCCATAAGCTAGCGATTTCCGTGTAACCCTTTACACGGTTCCTGTTAAATCATCCATACATCATCCATGCGAGTGACACGCCCGGCTAGGAGGCGGACAAACCCGTGAGAAGCAACCCAACGGGTCGGCAGCTCCGCTTGGGCACCGAGCTGCGCAAACTTCGCGAGCGCGCGGGCCTCACAGCCGCGGAGGCAAGTCAACTGCTCGGTGTCAGGCCGAATCAGATCAGCAACATGGAGGCCGGACGAGCAGGCGTCAGTGCCGAGCGGGTCCGCACTCTGGCCGGTCATTACGACTGCCCGGCCTCGGCCCAGATCGAGGCGCTCGTCGGACTGACCGGGGACCGCAACCGCGGCTGGTGGGAGGAATACCGCGAGCTTCTGCCCGCCGCTCTCCTGGACCTGGCCGAGCTGGAGCACTACGCCACCCGGTTGCGCACCGCCGTTGTCGTGCACGTTCCGGGCCTGTTCCAGACGGCCGAGTACGCCCGCGAGATCTTCCGGCAGGCCGTGCCCCAACTCCCGCCGCCGGATGTCGAGCACAGGGTGTCGTTCCGGGTGAAGCGGCAGGCCGTACTGTTCCGGGACCCGCCTACCCCGCACCAGGTGATCATCCACGAGGCTGCCCTGCGCATGCGCTTCGGCGGCCCGCATGTGCTCCGAGGTCAGCTCAGGTACCTGCTGGACATGAGTAACCGCGACAACATCGACATCCATGTCCTGCCGTTCAACTCGGTGGTCTTCCCCGGCTCGGGGCAGTCGATCTACTACGCCGAAGGCCCCGTACCGGAGCTCGACACGGTCAACCTCGACCAGTCGCACGGCCCCGTGTTCCTCGACGCCGAGGCCCAGCTCGACAAGTACCGCGTCCTTCTCGACCGCATGGAGGCGGCGGCCCTGACCCCCGAGGAGTCGCAGCACTTCATCCACGACATGCTCAAGGAGCTGTGATGGAACCCTCGATGACCCAGCTCACCTGGCAGAAGTCGTCGTACTGCCCGGAGGGCAACTCCTGCATACACATAGCCACCACCCCCGGTACCGTCCACCTCACCGAATCCGCCGACCCCAGCAGAGCGGTCCTCACCACCACCCCCACCGCCTTCGGTGCCCTCCTCTCCGCACTCAAGAAGGAACCCGCTCCCGGCCTCCGGAGCGACGCCGACGCCACCCCTCTCCGCCTCCGCTCCGCGGACACCGTCGTCACCACCACCCGCGGCAAATGGAACGCCTTCGTCCTCGGCGTCCGGGCAGGCGAGTTCGATCACTTCGCGGAGAGGGAGATCCCCGCCTTCAGAGGGTGAAGGGCGACCCGTAGTCGAGGCTCTCGGACCACTCGGGTCTGTCCTCCTCGGCCAGTTCGGACATCAGGCCGTCGATGTAGGAGGAGAGGTCAGGGGCGGGGTGCGGGCCGTCGAGCCGCACGGTCAGGGCCTCGTCACCCGGCGAGGCGAGGGGCGCCTCCAGGAGTGGCAGCCGGGCGACGATGCCGTCCCAGTCGAGGGACAGGCGTGCACCCTCGTCCGCGGGAGGCGGGTCGGCCCGCCGGCCGGAGGTGAAGGCCCCTCGATGCCTGTTGAGCTCGTACACCGTGGCGGTGGCGCCGCTCGGCAGGTGAACTCCGACGAACTCGGTGACATCGAGACCGGCCGCCAGCCGCCCCCGCTGCACCGTCCACACGTTGACGCTTTCACCGAGCAGGAGGTCATTGACCGGAGTGCCGCAGCTTTCGGTGAAAGCGAGCTTGGGTTCCAGGCGCGCGCGGAGCTCGTCCACGGTGGCGTACGGCCGGACGTACCCGGTTTCGCCGATGACGCACATGGACTCTTCCAGCAGATAGAAGCTTCGCGCCGGTGCCGCACCCGCATCGGTGCGCCTGACGTCGGACTCCTCGTGAACCGGCCGCATCTCCGCCCCCGTTCGCCTCGTGCGCTTGTGCGGGCAACCATACGAGTGCGGACTGACAACGCCCCTGACGCCCGAGTCCGGTGCCTACTCCTGCGCTCGCAGCCCTTCGGCGAACGTGCGCGCCGCCTCCAGGTCGGTGGTGTCGGGGCGTCCCTTCCTGATGCCGCCGACGGGCTTGAACGGGAGCCAGGTGTCCAGCGCGCGGCACGAGAAGGAGTCGACCACCTCGAAGCCCTTCCGTGCGAGAACTCCCGCGAGGGGGCGGGTGTAGGGGCGGAACGGCGGCTCGGGAAACCCGCTGGTGGCGAAGACGAACGCCTTGCGTGGCCGTTCCCTCGGGAGGGCGCGGACGAACTGGCGCAGGCGCGGGTGGAACGACATCGAGAAGATCCCCGAGCCGAATCCGACGAGGTCGCAGGCGGACAGCTCGGCCGTGTCGACCTGCTCGGGGGCGACGACCGGGGCCTCGAGGGCGTGGCCCATGACGTCGGCGACCCTCTTCGTGTTGCCGTGCGACACGGAGACACACACGATCATGGCCTTCATGGCGATGCTCCTCTCACTTCCGCGTCGATGCGGTCGCCCTTAGAACCGGGCACCGTCCGCGACTGTGACAGCGCTCGACGGTGGCCTGCGCCACGCCACTCCTGACAACCGTCGACGGGGCCGGATCGCGCCGTGTCCGGGGCAGCGCCCCTGTCAGAACGTCGGCTCGGAACGTCGGCTCGGAACGTCGGCTCGGAACGTCGGCTCGGAAGGTCGACTCAGAACGTCGGCTCAGAACGTCGTCGTCATCCCGCCGTCGACGGCGATCGTCTGCCCGGTGATGAAGGACGCCGCGGGGCTCGCCAGGAAGACCACGATCCCCGCGATCTCGCCGGGCCGGCCCCAGCGGCCGAGGGCGGTACGGGTCCGCAGCCACCGCTCCCACCCGGGATCGCTCGTGAGCTCCGCGTTGACGTCGGTCGCGAAGGTGCCCGGCGCCACCGAGTTGACGGTCGTACCGCTCGGGCCCAGGTCGGCGGCGAGTGCCCGGGTCAGGCCGTCCAGGCCCGCCTTCGCCGTGGCGTAGGCGACGTCGCCGGTGCGGCCCAGTCGGCCGACGACCGAGGAGACGTTGATGATGCGGCCCGGGGTGCCGCGCGCGGAAAGACCTCGTGCCACGGTCTGGCTCAGCGCATACGCCGAGGTCAGATGGTCGTCGAGCATCGCGGCCAGCTCGTCCGGAGTCATCTCGTAGACGCCCCGCCGGTCGCGGTGACCCACGTTGTTGACGAGGACATCGATGTCTCCGAGCCCCTGCACCGCTTCCTCCGCGGCCTCCCGGTCGGTGACGTCGAACGCGGCGGGGAGGACGTCGTAGCCCTCGTCCCGCAGCCGTACGACGAGAGCGTCCAGCGTGACGGGATCCCGGCCGTTGAGGACGACCCGCGCCCCGGCAGCAGCCAGGCCCTGCGCCATCTCCAGCCCGAGTCCGCGCACGGAGCCGGTCACGAGGGCCGTGCGGCCGTCGAGCCGGAAGTTCGCCGGGCCGCTCCCGCCCATGCCTGCCGCCGTCCGTGAGTCCTGGAGGTGTCCGCCGGCGCCACCGTATCCGGTCATGTCGCGGCGCAGTGAACCATCGGGCACTTCCGTTCGTATCACCCGTAGACGGCAGATCGCCCGGAAAGGGGTGAGCCGCATGACCATCTCGGCACATACGACCCGCACGGCACTGGGCATGACGGCGGTGGCCTTCTCCGCCTCTCTCGTCCTGGCCGCCTGCTCCGGCGGGGGCGGCGGCGGTGCGAACGGCTCGACGGGTTCCGGCACGCCCAAGGCGGGCTCGGGGACACGGGTGACGGTCACCGAGACCGAGTACGCGCTGAAACTGTCCCGGTCGTCGTTCACCCCCGGGACGTACACCTTCGTCTCCGACAACGCAGGCAAGATCACGCACGCCCTGTCGATCGACGGCCCCGGCGTGGAGGACGCCAGGACCAAGGACCTCCAGAGCGGACAGGAGGCACCCCTGACGGTGACCCTCAAGAAGGGCACGTACGACCTGTACTGCCCGATCGACAGCCACAAGCAGATGGGGATGGACCAGCACATCACGGTCGGCTGACCCGGGCTGCCGTCGAGGTCGGCCGACCCGCGCTGCCGTCGGGCTCGGCCGACCACGGTCGGCGCCGGCCGGTCCTAGTGGGTGGCCGACAGATAGGCGTAGGCGCCCGGTTCCTTCCCCGGCCGGGTGTTCTCGTCCCGGACCATCAGCGTGCCGTAGTCCCCGCCGGCGATCCAGGGATTGCCTCCGCCCTCGAACATGGGCAGTTCCTGTCTCCCCGCGACGGCTCCGGTCGAGGTGAAGGTGATGACCTGGACGGGTCCGGGGATCACCTGGACGACGCGCACCTGGCCGGCCACCACCGCGGGGGACCGCAGCATGGCCTGGTCCCTCTTGTCGTACGTGGGCACGGCGCGCCGCCACAGCCGCTTGCCGTCGGCGGCCCGGAAGGCGGTGACACGGTCACCGGTCTCGGCCACCACCAGGCCGTCGCCTCCGACCACCCCGCCCACGCCGGCGCCGCTGAACCAGTCCTTGTCGTCGACGTGCCACACCTCCCGGCCGGTACGGGAGTCGATCACCCGGTAGCCCAGCCCCCGCGCGCCGTGGTGCTGCTGCTGCAGGAGCCGGTCCGTGCCGACCGGGACGAGCGAGCCGTCGGCGAAGTGGGCGAAGCCCGGCAGCGGCCGGCCGGTGGCGGCACCCAGGAGGGTGCTGTAGGCGTAGTCCAGCTGGACAGGATCGCCGTGGGATGGCGTGAACAGCGGGCAGTCGACGTCCAGGGACAGGAACCCGTCCGGCCCGTGGCCTGTGGACCCGGCCAGGTCGTACCCGCACTTGCCCGGGGCCTCGCGGGACCAGACCCGGTGGCCGGAGGAGGCGTCGTAGACGTCCACCCCGCGGCGCTGGACGACGGCGACCAGCGAGTGCGACCCGCCACCCGCGAGCCCGGTCACCTCCGCCCCGCTCGTGACGACGTCGGAGTCCTCGAGGAGGTGGGCGTACGAGCGGTCCGGCACGTCCGCGTGCACACGGTGTCCGGTGGGGACGTCGACGACGGTGAGGCGGCGGTCGCTCCACACGATGGCCGCATGCCGCCCGTCCACACGCCCGACGGTGTCCACCGTCACCCGGCCGGGCCTGCTGACACCCCACCAGGTCGCCCCGGTACGGAGGTTCACGGCGCGGACACCGCCGTCGTGCCGCTCCACGAGAGCGCCCGCGACCAGAACGGGATCCATGGCGGTCCCGTGCCGCTGCGCCCCGTGCGAGGGGACACCGTGCAAGGGCCGCGGAGGACTGCCGTACGGCCCCGACAGGTGCTCCCACGGGCTGAACTCCCGGAACCCGAAGGCCGCCAGAGCGACCACCGCCGCCAGGACGGAGCCGCCCCACGCCAGCCTTCGGCGCGTACGACCCGTACGGCCCGTGCGGCCCGTGTCGGATGGTGGTGCGGCCGGTGTCGCTGCCGCCTCTTCCGGGGCGGCCTGCTCAGCCGTTCCCGCGCCCTCTTCGCTCTCCTGCTCCACTGTTCTCCCCCGAGTCACTGCCGACCCTGTGGCCACAGAATCGCCGAGAGTAGCACCGGCGTTGGGGCCGGAGTCAGGACCGCAGTCAGGACGTCCGGGCTGGAATCAGGGTCGGAGTCAGGACTGGAATCAGGACGTCCGGGCTGGAATCAGGACTGGAATCAAGACGTCCGGGCCGCCGCGGGCAGCCACTCCACGCCCGTCTGTTCCTCCGAGAGCGTCCACAGCCGTCGCGCCGCCTCCGGATCGCTCGCCGCCGCGCTGCGGCCGACCAGCGTCGGGGTGCCGCGCATCTCCCCGAGTCCGTCGGGGCCGACGTACGACGCACCCGGCAGGTCCTGGGTGGCCGCGTAGAGGGTCGGGAGGGCGCCGGACCTGTCGTCCTGGGCGAGCACCTTGTTGCCGAGACCCATGAACGCCCGCGCCACCGGGTTCGCGTGGTGGCTCTGCAGGTTGGTGGCCGCATAGCCGGGGTGGGCCGCCAGGGCGCGCACCGGCGAGCCGGCCTCGGCCAGGCGGCGCTGGAGTTCCAGGGTGAAGAGCAGGTTGGCCAGCTTGGACTGGGCGTAGGCGCGGCTCGGGGTGTAGCGCCCGCGCAGGTTCACGTCCTCGAAGTGGATCACTCCGTCGCCCCCGCGGTGGAGGCCGGAGGAGACCGTCACGACGCGGTCGGTGACGTACGGCAGCAGCAGGTTCGTCAGCGCGAAGTGCCCGAGGTGGTTCGTGCCGAACTGCATCTCGAAGCCCTGCTTCGTCCGCTGCTCCGGCAGCATCATCACGCCCGCGTTGTTGATCAGCAGGTCCAGCGGGCGGTCCCAGGAGGCGGCGAACTCCCGTACCGAGTCCAGGTCCGCCAGGTCCAGGCGGCGCACCTCGGTGCTGCCGCTCACCCTCGCCGCCGCGGCACCGCCGCGCGTGAGGTCCCGTACGGCGAACACCACATGCGCCCCGGCCCGGGCCAGCGCGTCCGCGGCGGCGAAGCCGATGCCGCTGTTGGCGCCGGTGATCACGGCCGTACGGCCGGTCAGGTCGGGGAGGTGGGTCGCGTTCCATGTGCGCTTGCCGCGCGCTTCGGTCGTCTCAGACATGGGACTAATGTAGGCATCGCCAACAATGCTGTCAATGACAACAATGATGGCAACGCCAACTATATTGACGACGTCAACATCGGGATACGATGGTGCGCATGTCGCGCATGTCCCCGTCACCCGCGAGTCGCCCCTACCACCACGGAGACCTGCGCGCAGCCCTGCTCAGCAGCGCCGAGCGCATCCTGCGCGAGAAGGGGGCCGGCGCGCTCTCGCTGCGCGAGCTGGCCCGTGACATCGGCGTGAGCCACGCCGCCCCCGGCCGCCACTTCAAGGACAAGCAGGCCCTGCTCGACGCCCTCGCACTGGACGGATACGAGCGACTGAACCAGTCCTTGGACGCCGCCGCCGAGCACCCCGGCCGCAACCTCGAGCAGCGGATGACGGCGCTCGCGCGGGCCTACCTCGGCTTCGCCGTCGAGAATCCGGAACTCCTGGAGCTGATGTTCGCGCGCAAGCACGACCCCGACAGCTCGGCGCAGCTCGCCTCGGCCGTCGACCGCTCCCTGACCTCCTTCACCGGGATGATCGCGGAGGCACAGGACCAGGGCGAGATCGTCCCGGGCGACCCCGAGCGCATCATGATGGTCGCCGCCGCGAGCCTGCACGGCCTCGCCGCCCTCATCGCCAGCTGCGCCCTGGACGCGGAGGAGGCCCTGGCCGGCGTGGACGCACACGTCAACCTGCTGCTGCACGGCCTCAGGCCACGCTGACACCCGGCCACTGCACAGCCCCGGGCCACGCCGACACCCGGCCACTTCACGGCCCCGGGCCACGCCGACACCCCGCCGCCGCGCAGCCGGGCCACGCCGACACCCGGCCGCCGCACAGCCCCGGGCCACGCATCCGGCCGCACCTCTGCGCGCGTAGAAGCAAGCTGTGCCCGCACTGTGCCGCGGGTCAAGAACAGACCAGCACAGTTCCATCCCACTGCCATTGATCGGTAAGCCGCCAACCCCCTTCGGTATGGCGGGAGTCAGGATTCAAAGACCCTGCTTGTTTGTCGCGTACTCAACAAGCGATCGTCGTGGCGGGCCGCCGCCCCCACCGGCCGTCACACCGGTGGTCCCCACCCGCAGGCCTCTGTCAACCCCACTCACAGGAGGCTGTACGTTGCGTACGCCCACCCCCAGCGCACCCCACATACGCGGCAGATGGCGCCGCATCAGCTCCGCCGCCGCGGCCACCGCGGCGCTGGTGGTCGCCGGACTCGGCACCGCCGCCCACGCGGACGCGGCCACCCCCACGGCCCACCACGTGAGCGCCAAGGCCATCGCCGCACAGGTCGCCAAGGCCCATGTGCAGTACACCAACGCGTGCTCCACGACCCCGAAGAAGGGCTACGCGGCCTGCCACGCCCTGCGTGTCACCGGCGGCACCACCGCCTTCCAGGAGGAGCAGGCCGCCAAGAAGGGCGTCGCGCCCAGGACCATCTCCCCGAAGGCCGCCTCCGACTCCCCGACGGGGTACGGCCCGAGCGACCTCCAGGACGCCTACGGCCTGACCGACGCCGCCGCCTCGGGCGGCTCCGGCGAGACCATCGCGATCGTCGACGCCTACGACGACCCGAACGCCGAGACGGACCTGGCCACCTACCGCTCGTACTACGGCCTGTCGGACTGCACCGGCGACAACGGCTGCTTCAAGAAGGTCGGCCAGACCGGCTCCACCACCTCCCTCCCCAGCGCCGACAGCGGCTGGGCCGGCGAGATCTCCCTCGACCTCGACATGGCCTCCGCCGTCTGCCCGAACTGCAACATCCTGCTCGTCGAGGCCAAGTCCGCGAGCGACGCCAACCTGGGCACCGCGGTGAACGAGGCCGTCAAGCTGGGCGCGAAGTTCGTCTCCAACAGCTACGGCGGCTCCGAGTCGTCCTCCGACACCTCGTACGACTCCAAGTACTACAACCACCCGGGCGTCGCCATCACCGCCAGCGCCGGTGACGAGGGCTACGGCGCCGAGTACCCGGCCGCCTCCAAGTACGTCACCGCCGTCGGCGGCACCGCCCTGAAGACCTCCTCCAACAGCCGCGGCTGGAGCGAGAGCGTCTGGAAGACGTCCAGCACCGAGGGCACCGGCTCCGGCTGCTCCGCCTACGACGCCAAGCCCGGCTGGCAGACCGACAGCGGCTGCACCAGGCGCATGATCGCTGACGTCTCGGCCGTCGCCGACCCCGCCACCGGTGTCTCCGTCTACGACACCTACGGCTCCGACGGCACCGGCTGGAACACCTACGGCGGCACCAGCGCCTCGGCCCCGATCATCGCGGGCGTCTACGCCCTCGCGGGCACCCCGGGCTCCGGCGACTACCCGTCCTCCTACCCGTACGCCGCGGCCGGCACCTCCGCCCTCAACGACGTCACCAGCGGCAGCAACGGCACCTGCTCCACCAGCTACTTCTGCACCGCCAAGTCCGGCTACGACGGCCCGACCGGCTGGGGCACCCCCGAGGGCACGAGCGCCTTCACGGGCTGAGCAACAGCATCTCCAACCACCCCGTCGGGTCACGGGGAGCCGCCGCCCGAGGGTGACGTGGGGTCCCTTCGGCGGCGCGGAAGGGAAGACGGGCCACGGCAGCCGGCCGCGGCCCGTTTTCGCTGTCCGGGCACCCGTCAACCCGAGAGCCCCGGTGGCCGACACCGGGGCCCTCTCCTTTTCCGTCTTTTTCCGTCCGTGAGAACATCGTCTCGACACCTCACCCGACCAGCCGTCAGAAACCGTGCCAGGTCGTAAAGGGGGACAACGACGGAACCACACGACAGGTTCCGCACGCACTTCGTTGCCCGGCGTGACCTGCCGTGATACACAGAGTGACCGTACGGGCCATTCGTACGAAACCCGCCAGTCAATGACGTCAAGTCGACATACGACGGCGTCGTCGTCGGCGAGAATGATGCTTGACCTCTGCACACGGCAGAGGCGATGCGGAACTACCCACCAGGGGCGGTGACTTACATGCTCTTTGCGGCCGACAAGGGAGACATCAACACCATCATCGGCGGGATCGCTCCGGACTGGGGCCCCTTCGGCAGCCTGGGCAACGAAGCCAAGGTGATGATCGAGGTGGTGATGGCCGTGGCCATTCTGCTCTGCCTCGGCATCGCGGTCTGGGGTGCCGCCAAACAGCGGATCGGCGCGACCGCGCTGCGCGACACCTTCAGCGCGGAACAGGGCAAAGGCCTCATCATCGCCGGCCTCACCGGAGTCTTCATCATCGGCTCCCTCGGCACGCTGTTCACGATCGTGTACGGCATGGCGGTCTGACGGCCCGTCCCCTCCGTACCCTCCCGGGCACGCCCGGTCGTCCCCTCCACCCCACCCACCCGTCGTGCCCACCGGCAGAGGTTGCGTTTCCCTGATGTCGAGTCACCACACCGCGCCCGCGCGGGAACCAGCACGGCTACCGTCGTATCTCTACGAGGTGGAGGGGGCATACGCGGCATGAGTCCCGGAGACGAGCAGGGTTACACCGAGGCGGGCCAGACCCGCACCCGGCTGCCCGGGGGCGACCCGTACGGCGGGGCACCCCGGCGAGGCGGCCGTTCCTCCTCGCGGAGCCTGGTCACGGTCGTCGGCGTGGTCGTCCTCCTCGTCGCCGCGATCGCCTTCGCGAACCGAGGAGACGATTCGTCTGCCCACGGCTCGAGAGCGAAGGACGACCGCCCGCACACGTCCTCCACCGCGGCGAGCGGGACGAAACCGGTGGACACGAAGACCGGCACCATCCCCTCCGGCTTCGCGCACACGCCACAAGGAGCACAGAGCGCAGCGGCGAACTACGCGGTGGCGCTGGGCTCGGCCGAGATGTTCAACACCGCATGGCGGCACCAGATCGTCAGCACCGTCTACGCCCCGGATGCGGCAGACGCCAAGCAGTCCGCCATGGACAGCGCCTATTCCAGTCAGAAGTTCCTTTCCAACATCGGACTCACCAAGGACGGCACCGCGCCCAAGGGCCAGACCTTCGTCTCCCGGGTCATCCCCGTCGGCACCAAGGTCACCTCGTCGGGAACGGACGCCACCACCGTCGAGGTCTGGTACACCTCCCTGTTCGGTCTGTCCGGTCAGGCCTCGACGAACCCGGTCACCGAGAGCTGGTACACGACGACGTACGAGCTGAAGTGGATCGGCAGTGACTGGAAGATCACCGACTTTCAGCAGAAGGACGGGCCCGTTCCCGTGGGCCGCGATCAGACGGCATCCACCGCGGACGACATGACGAAGGCCGTCGAGGAGTTCGGAGGGTTCACGTATGCGCGCTAACCACCGCATCCTCAAGGTCACGGCCACCCTCGGCGCAGTGCAGACGGCCGCGGTGCTGCTGTCCGCCCGCGCCTTCGCCGCGCCCACTCCGACCCCCTCGACTCCGACCCCCTCGAAGAGCAACGACCCCTGTGACCTGATCCGCGGCGCGGCCAAGCAGTTCTGCGAGAAGGACAAGGGCTCGAAGGGCGTCACCGGCACCAACCCCGACGACCCCACCCTCGGCGGCACCCTCGACCCCCTCACCTCCCTCGCCAAGGGCTGTGCCAACGCCGCCTCCTGGACCATCCAGAAGCTCAGCCACGCCGTGAAGGAGACTGCGAACGTCGACTTCACGAACGCCAAGTTCCTGCAGCAGTACGCCGTCGTCTTCGCCGCCTCCACGATCCTGACGCTCCTGCTGTGGCTGCTCGCCGTGGCCAAGAGGGCCGTACGAGGGGTGCCGCTGACCACCGCCATCTCCGAGGCCGTCGGCTTCCTCTGGCTGACCGTCCTCGCCTCCGCCTTCACCCCGCTGATCCTGTACACCGTCGTCTCGGCCACCGACGGCGTCACCGACGTCCTCGCGAAGGCCACCGGCGACCAGGCCGACACGTTCTTCGGCACCTTCTCCGGCGCCCTCGACAAGGGCACCAACATTGGCGGCGGCCCCATCATGCTGATCGTCGTCTCCCTGGTCAGCATCCTCGCCGCCGGCATCCTCTGGCTGGAGCTGGTCATCCGCGCCGCCCTGCTCTACGTCGGCGCCCTCCTCGGCACCGTCGTCTACGCCGGCCTGGTCGACAAGAACCTCTGGGGCCATGTGCGCCGCTGGGCCGGGATCATGATCGCCGTGATCCTCGTCAAACCGGTGATCGTCATAGTGCTCGGCCTGGCCGGAGCCCTCTCCGGGGACAAGGGCCCGGACTCCTTCTCCGCCGTCGTCTCCGGCCTGTCCATCATCCTGCTCGCCATCTTCGCCAGCGCGATGATCTACCGGTTCGTACCCGGCTTCGGCGACGAGATCGCCAACGGCCGCAACAACCGCATCATGCAGGGCGCCGAGAGCAAGGCCGCCGCCGTCATCACCTCCCCGGCCTCCTTCGTCGCCCAGGGCATCAAGACCCACAGCTCCCGCGCCGACAGCAATGGAGGAGGCGGAAGCGCCCCCCGCCCGGCCAACCCCGCCTCCGGCGGAGTCGCCGCCCACAGCAGCCGTACCCCCCAGGGGGGCGGCGGAGCAGTCCCCTCCGCAACACCCGCGCCGCGCGCACCCAGCCCGGCCAACACTCCGCATGCCAGCAATACCCGCAACAGCAGCAATCGCTCGGGAGGTGAAGGGCGTTGACGACCGAGTCCCATATGTCCCATCCGGTCACGCCCCGCCGTACGTATCTGATCGGCCGGGCCCGGCCGAACGCGATCGTCGGCCGCAACCGCGAGTCCGGAGAGATCGCCCTGATCGTCGCCGGCGCGTTCCTCGGCATGATGTGCGGCCTCCTCGTGCCGGTCCTCTCCCTGCGGATCGTGCTGCTCACGGGCTTCCCGCTGATCGCACTGGCCGCGGTCTACGTGCCCTACAAGCGCCGCACGTTCTACAAATGGTTCGAGATCAACCGCACGTACAAGCGGACCATCAAGCACGGCGCCACCTACCGCTCCGGTGCCATGGAGGCCGGCACCGCGCTGGAAGGACGCGAGGTCGAGATCGGCCCGCCGCCGGGCATCGGACGCATCGCCTGGCTCGCCGCCCCCTTCGGACCCGACGAGATCGCCGTACTCCTGCACGCCGACCGCAAGACCGTCACGGCCTGCATCGAGATCGAGGGCCCCGGCGTCGGCCTGCGCGACTCCGAGGACCAGGAAGCCCTCGTCGACCGCTTCGGCACGCTGCTCAAGCACGTGGCCAACGGCGACGGCTTCGTCACCCGGCTGCAGATGCTCGCCCGCACCCTGCCCGCCGACCCCGACGCCCACGCCAAGGACGTCGCCGTACGCGGCGACACCCGCTCACCCGAATGGCTGCAGCAGTCCTACGACCAGCTCCAGTCCATGGTGTCCACCAGCAGCGAGCAGCACCGCGCCTACCTCGTCGCCTGCATGCACTACACCCGCGAACTGGCCGCCGAGGCCCACGCCATGGCGCGCGCCGCACGGCCCCAGTCCGGACGCAAGCTGGACCGCGACGCCGGCCTCGCCGTCGTCATGGCCCGCGAGCTGACCGACATCTGCTCGCGCCTGCAGGAGGCCGACATCCGCGTCCGCCAGCCCCTCGGCCAGGGCCGGCTCGCCTCCCTCATCCACTCCATGTACGACCCGGACCACCCCATCGACCACATCCAGGCGATGACCAGGCGCAACGCCTGGCCGGCCGAGCTGGACGCCATGGAGCCCACCTTCCTCCAGGCCAAGACCCGCGAGTCCGCCACCCGCGCCCCCTGGTGCCACGCCACCGCCTGGGTCAAGGAGTGGCCGATGACCCCCGTCGGCGTCAACTTCCTCGCACCCCTGCTCGTCCACACCCCGGACGTCATCCGAACGGTCGCCGTGACGATGGATCTCGAACCCACCGAGGTAGCCATCGAACGCATGCTGACCGAGAAGACCAACGACGAGGCCGAGGCCTCCCGCGCCGCAAAGATGAACCGGACGGTGGACCCCCGCGACGTCGCCGCGCACAACCGCCTCGACCAGCGGGGCGAAGACCTCGCCAGCGGCGCCGCCGGGGTGAACCTGGTCGGCTTCATCACCGTGTCCGCCCGCTCCCCGGAAGCCCTCAACCGCGACAAGCGGACCATAAGGGCCTCCGCCGGAAAGTCGTACCTGAAGCTGGAATGGTGCGACCGCGAGCACCACCGCGCCTTCGTGAACACCCTCCCGTTCGCCACCGGCATCCGAAGGTAGGGACACCACATGCGGGATCCGCTGTCCGTCCTCACCGAAGCCTTCACGTCCTTCCTGTTCGGAAAGGTCGAGACGACCCGGCTGCCGGTGCGCACCTCCACGGGCCAGGCCCAGGCGGTCTACCTCCCGACCGCCGCACCCGGCCTCGGCGACTCCGGCGTCATCATCGGCCGCGAGGTGTACTCCGGGAAGGGCTACATCTACGACCCCTTCCAGCTCTACGGCCAGCAGCTCCCGGCCCCGCACTGGCTGGTCCTCGGCGAGTCCGGAAACGGCAAGTCGGCGCTGGAGAAGACGTACGTCCTGCGGCAGCTGCGCTTCAGGGACCGCCAGGTCGTCGTCCTGGACGCCCAGGGCGAGGACGGCGTGGGCGAATGGAACCTCATCGCCCAGGAGCTGGGGATAACCCCCATCCGCCTGGACCCGACGGCCGCCCTGGACCACGGCATCCGCCTCAACCCGCTCGACCCCGCGATCACCACCACGGGCCAGCTCGCGCTGCTCCGCACGATCATCGAGGTCGCGATGGGCCACGGCCTGGACGAACGCTCCGGCTTCGCCCTCAAGGTCGCCCACTCCTACGTCAACGAGTCGATCGTCAACCGCCAGCCGGTCCTGACCGACATCGTCGAGCAGCTACGGCACCCCGAGCCGGAGTCCGCGGAGGCGATGAACGTCGCCATAGACGACGTACGGGCCTGGGGCCTGGACGTCGCCCTGGTGCTGGACCGGCTGGTCGACGGCGACCTGCGCGGCATGTTCGACGGCCCGACCACGGTCGGCATCGACCTCGACGCGCCCCTCATCGTCTTCGACCTGTCCCACATCGACCGCAACTCCATCGCCATGCCCATCCTCATGGCGATCGTCGGCGTGTGGCTGGAGCACACCTGGATCCGCCCCGACCGCAAGAAGCGCATCTTCCTCGTCGAAGAGGCCTGGCACATCATCAACAGCCCGTTCGTGGCCCAGCTGTTCCAGCGGCTGCTGAAGTTCGGCCGCCGTCTGGGCCTGTCCTTCGTCGCCGTCGTCCACCACCTGTCCGACGTGGTCGACGGCGCGGCGGCGAAGGAAGCGGCCGCGATCCTGAAGATGGCGTCGACCAGGACGATCTACGCCCAGAAGGCGGACGAGGCAAGGGCGACGGGCCGGGTACTGGGCCTCCCGCGCTGGGCGGTGGAGATCATCCCCACCCTCACCCCCGGCATCGCGGTCTGGGACGTCAACGGCAACGTCCAGGTGGTCAAACACCTGATCACGGAGACGGAACGACCCCTGGTCTTCACCGACCGCGCGATGACCGAGTCCTCCACCGACCTCGCGGCCGACGACGCGCTGCGCGAGGCCGAGCTGGAGGCCGAGCAGCGGGCGGCGGCCTTCGTGGAGCAGCATCTGGGCGACTCCGAATCGACGGTGGCGTAGGGGGAGAAAGCGTGAGACCGGACAACCGCGGTCACGGCCGCCGCGACAGCCACGGCCGAGACGGCCGTCGGGAAGGCCAGGGCGGCATCCCCGACGGCCTCCTGGTCGGCTTCATCGCCTTCATCCTCGGCATGACCCTCCTGATGTGGACGTCCACGGGTCTGGCGGGCCTCTTCTCCCGGGGCGCCTGGCCCGACGGCGTCACCTTCACCCACACCCCCCTGGCCATGCGCCACCTGATCGGCCGGCCTCACGACCTCGCCGGCGCCTGGCCCGACACCCCGCCGTCCCAGCTCTCCGGCTGGGGCCTGTTCTGGGGCCTGCTCATCGGACAGCTGATGGCCCTGATCGTCCTCGCCATATTCGTGATGGGCACGGTGGCCAGATGGCGGGCGGGACGGGTGAACCGAGCCTTCGAACGAGGTGCGGCGAAAGGCCGGGCCCAGTCGGCCACATCGGCCCACCGACCGACACCGGCCACGGCGCCCGCTCCAGCACCGGAACAGCACTACGAGGTCCCCGCACCGCGCACGCACCCGGAGCCACAGCCGACGCAGGCCGGGCCGGCGGGACAGCCGGCGCAGGCGGGACGAGCAGCACAGCCGACAGAGGCCGGGGGAGTGTCACAGCCGGCACAGACTTTGCAGGAGACGGCACCACTGGAGCCGTTGGAACCGCCGAAGCCACTGGAGCCCTTGGCGTCGAACCTCTCGACCGACAGTGAACGAGCGGTTGGGCGGGAAACGAACCGCGCCGAAGGCGCGGTCCTCTACGGACCCCCCGCAAGCCGCCACACGACCGCAACCCAGGCCATCCAGGACGCCCCCGGCCCCACCGTGGTCGTCACCTCCAACCCCGCCCTCTGGTCGGACACCAAGGACGCCCGGGCCAAACTGGGCCCCACCCTCCTCTACGACCCCGCCCACCTCTGCGACACCCCGGCCCGCCTCCACTGGCCCCCCACCACCGGCTGCGAAGACAAACAGACGGCGCTCCAGCGGGCCACCGCCCTCCTGAGCCCCGTCCGCCCCACCGCCAAGATCGACCAGGCCATGGCCGACACGGCGACCACACTCCTGCGCAGCTACCTCCACGCCGCCGCCCTGGAAAACCGCACCATCCGCCACGTGCACCGCTGGTCCCAGGGCACCCAGGTCCAGGACGCCGTACGAACCCTCCGTACCCACCCGGGCGCCGCCCCCGGCGCCGCGGGCGAACTCGAGGCCGCCCTCACCGCATACCCGGAACGCCGCGACATGGCCCAGGAGTTGACCAGCCGGGCGCTGTCCGCCCTTTTCACTGTCAACATCCGCGAAGCCTGTACGCCAAACCGAACTGATGCGCTTACCTTGGATTCCTTTATCCACGAAGGGGGCACGCTTTATGTTGTCGGTGAATCCATCGAGGACCCCAGGACCAACCCGGGCGCGATGCCCCTCCTGACGGCCCTCGTCTCAAGCGTGGTCGAGCGCGGCCGGCGCATGGCCGAACGGTCATCCTCCGGTCGGCTCGACCCACCAATCACCCTCGTCCTGGACGACGTCGCGGCCGTGGCCCCGCTGCCCCAACTGCCCGACCTGCTCGCCACCGGAGCCGGCCAGGGCCTGCCGACCCTCGCCCTCCTCCGCTCCCGCGAACAGGCACGGGCCCGCTGGCCCCACCAGGAACTACCGGCCTGACCCACGCTCCAGCTCGAACTCCAACTCGTTCTCGGCCTCGTCCTTCGAGAACGACACGACCAGCCCGCTGGGACCGAACCCCACCTTGCGGTACGCCCCCTGCGCCCGGGGGTTGTCCGCGTGGACCAACAGCCGCACCCGCTCCGCGCCCTGCTCCCACGCCCACGCCATACCGGCGTCGAACAGCGCCTTGATCAGCCCGTTCCCGCGGTGTTCCGGCTGGACGAACACCCCGACCACGTGTCCTTGCCGCCGCTCGACCGGATACCCGGCCCAGTCCTCCGTCCCGGCCTCCTCCAGAAGCACGGTGACGGTACCGACCCAGCCCCCGTCCGGCGCCTCGGCGATGAACTGCCGTGCCGACCGGGACCCCTCACCGGATCCGACGGCCCGCTCCTGATAGAAGGAGTCCGGCCTGGCCAGCGCGTCCTCGTAGGTCTCCAGGAAGGCGATGTGCGCGACCGGGTCCCGCAGCGCGTCCAGGCGCAGCTGCTTCACGGCCGCCCACTCGTCGGACCGTATGCCGCGGACGACGTAGTCACTGCTGATCGTTGTACTCATGCAGTCACGGTAGCCGCGACGGCCACGGCCCTCATCCCAAATATGAGTGCCCCGTTGTCGGTGCCGAGTCCTACTCTGGCCGCATGACCACACTCCCTGATCGCCCCAACACCGCACTGCTGATCATCGACGTACAGAACGGCGTGGTGGCCGGCTCCCCCCGCCGGGACGACGTCATCGCCAACATCAACACGCTCGTCACGAAGGCCCGTACGGCCGCCACACCGGTGATCTGGGTGCAGCACTCCGACGACGAACTGAAGGAGGGCAGCGAGAGCTGGGAGTACGTCCCGGAGCTGGTCCGCCAGAACACCGAGCCCCTCGTCCACAAGAACTACCCGGACTCCTTCGAGAACACCGAGCTGGAGTCCGTGCTGGCCGAGCACAAGGTGGGCCGGCTCGTCGTCACGGGCGCACAGACGGACGTGTGCATCCGCTCCACGCTGCACGGCGCGATCGTCCGCGGGTACGACGCGACGCTGGTCGCCGACGCCCACACCACGGAGGACCTGTCCGCATACGGCGCTCCCTCCCCGGAGCAGGTGATCGCCCACACCAACCTCTACTGGAGGTGGCACAGCGCACCCGGCCGGCAGGGCGGGACGATGGAGACGGCTGAAGTGGCTTTCTAGCTGAACGCAGAAAACCCCCGCATCTTCCGATGCGGGGGTTTTCTCAAAATTTGTTCGGCGGCGTCCTACTCTCCCACAGGGTCCCCCCTGCAGTACC